>CAMJAO010000157.1 GCA_946403615.1 uncultured Prevotellaceae bacterium | reverse complement strand
TCATCGGTGCTATCCTGACGGTGGTGGGTTACTCCATCAACGATAAGGTGGTGGTATTCGACCGTATCCGTGAGAACATGCGCCTGTACAAGAAACGTGACAAACGCACTTTGTTCAACGACTCTCTGAACCAGACGTTGGCACGTACCATCAACACCTCAGTTTCCACATTAATCGTGTTGCTGTGTATCTTCATCTTCGGTGGTGTGAGCATCCGTAGTTTCGCATTCGCCATGATACTCGGTGTCATCTTCGGTACACTGTCATCCATCTTCATCGCTGCTCCTGTGGCTTATCTGACCATGGGCAACAAGATGGAAGAAGAGGAGAAGGCTGTTGAAACCAAAGAGAAGAAGTAAAAAACAGGTAATCTGGATATAACACTCGGGCTGCAAGCAAGTGCTTGTAGCCCGAGTGTTTTTTAGAGGTTGGAGGTGAGAGGTTAGAGATTAGTCTGCTAACTGTGATGCCTGTGGCGGACAAAAATAATACAAATACGGGATATTAAGTTTAACCTTCTGCTACATTGTTTCCAACAGCCTCGGTGAATTCGGTGATGATGTCGAGCATATCGTGGGGCAGGTAAGAGCAGGCTTTGCGGATGAAGTCGTCTGGTATCTCGTAATAAGCCTCGGCGATGGCTCCAGCGATGTCGCCCTTCGTGTCGGTGTCGCCGTCGCAAAGGATAGCCTTTCGCACCACATCCTCGAAATTTGTTCCGTCAATGAAACAGCGTATGGCCATGGGAACGGTTTCTTGGCAAGTGCCGTCGAAATGTCCCGTGCTGCCAATACGATAGATGTCTTTCAACGGCATGATCTCATAACCGAACGAGCGTTTCACCGACCGCTCCGTCTCCTCTTTCGTGATGCGGCAGGTACGCAGCCAGTAGATGAGCGCGGCCACGCATTGTGCGCCCTTGATGCCTTCGGGATGGTTGTGGGTGAATTCCGCGGTCCGTTTGGCCTCCTTTAATACGTCGTTGTAATCATTGAAGAGCCAGCCCACGCTGCTCACGCGCATGGCTGAGCCGTTGCCGAAACTGTTGACAGGTTGCGGGTCGTCGCTGTTGAGCCAGTGATAGAATCGGGTGCCATAGCCACCCATGGGGTCGGGATAGCGTCGGCACCATTCCAACATCGTTTGCTTATAGTCTTTTTGATGCAAAATGGCGTCAGCCACTGCCACGGTGCAGATGGTGTCGTCAGTATAGTCACATTCAGGGGTAAAGAGTTCGAATCCTTTTTTCGGTGGCGCCGAGAATTCAAACCGTGAGCCGATAATATCGCCAATAATCGCTCCTAACATAGTCAATAAGGTATTAGATGGTTAGTCAGTGTTTGTTTTTTCTTGGTAGTCTCACCGGGAATCGAACCCGGATCTAATCTTTAGGAGAGACTTGTTCTATCCATTGAACTATGAGACCGAATATGTGGTTTTGAGGTGATTTGATGCCCAATTTGTCACTCTTCATACTTCATCGGCCAAGGCAGAAAAGACCTTATTCCTCATTCCACAGCCGTCATTGTATTTGCAAAGATACGCCAAAATCCGTAATTGTCAAAAGAATAGCGGATGAAAAAAGCATTTTGTCTCTTTTTCATGGTCGTTTCAAGATAAAATGATATATTTGCAACATCATAACCCCTAAACAATCATTATCATGAAACGTGTATCTGCTATATTGGCGCTTTTTGCCATCAACTGCCTGTTGTTGTTCGCCCGTGTGCCTGACTTTTATGACTTCAGCGATGGCACAGGATTGTTATATAAATTATATCGCGACGAAATCAGTGGCAACCGGCTCGAAGGTCATGATGATGAGGTCATCTTCTGGGGTGTAGACGACCGCCATGAAGAGTTTGTGGAGAAGATGAAGAAACTCAAGGTGCTACGTGTGCCAGCCACCATGCGTCCCGATTCGAACGACCATAGTTGGGGCATCTTTTTTGAGTCTGCGCCTCCTGTTTATCGTGTGACGGGCATCGGTGGCCATGCTTTCAACGGGTTGCCCGCCCTCGAAGAGATTGTTTTGTCCGAGGGCATCGTTTATATCGACCCTTTTTCCACAAACGGCATTCCAGCCAAGCGTATCAATATCCCCGCGTCGATGACTTCGGTCTATCCAGGTCTCTTCCGCGGTTATGAAAGCAAATGGGAGAAGGTGACCGTGGCGAAGGGCAATCCCAACTACAGCAGCCTTGACGGTTTGCTCTATTCCAAGAATCAGGACACCCTTTGGGTCTGTCCGTCGGCGCATCAGGGCGATATCAAACTGCCAGCCACCGTTAAAGTGATTTACGACAGGGCGTTCTCCGACACTAAAAACATCGGTCGGGTCATATTGCCAGAGGGACTCACATCAATTGGCGAATCTACTTTTTCGGAAAGCAACATCACTCAGGTCAACATACCAGGCAGTATCAAGATCTTGCCGAGAAGAATTCTGGCGTTATGCAGACAGTTGAAACAGGTGACCATCGACGAAGGTGTCGAGGTCATCGGCGAGAGTGCTTTCACGTGCAGTTACATAGAAACCATCACTCTTCCCTCTACCATCAAGGAAGTGGGCGACGAGGCTTTCATGCTTTGCGACAAGGTGCGCGATGTGTATTATAAAGGCCTCATGCCCCCAACCATCGGCAAAGACTGTTTCCGTTTTGTGGATCTCAGCAAGATTACACTTCACGTGCCCGCCGAGGCTCTCGACACCTACCGCTCCCTTTGCCAAGGCATATTTGCAGATGTAGTGGCGATATAGAAACCGCAAGCCAGTCCTGTAAATTCTCTGTGTGTGGAATAACTCTCCACAAAAGGCGAGAATAAAGATTACCCCTCCAATAGCGAAATGCTTTTGGAGGGGTTTCCTTATAACTCTATTAATATTCTTCGGATATCATTTTATCTTTACCGTAATCTTTTGTTGGCCTTCAGATGCGGAGGTGCCACCGGTCATGATGTCATATTGGCCGGGAATGACTCGCATGGTGTTGGTCTGCGCATCCCATGACTCGAAGCGTTCGCGGGGCAGGTCGATGGTGACAGTGCGGCGCTCTCCGGCTTTCAGTGTCACGCGGCTGAAGGCGCGGAGCGATTTCTGCGGACCAGCGGTGTCGGCTGTGCGACGGATATAGACCTGCACGGTCTCGATGCCCTCACGTTGGCCTGTGTTGGTCAGAGTGAAGGTCAGGCGGCCGTTCTTGTAGGTCGGTTTGCCGTAGGCGAAGGTGGTGTAACTCAATCCGTGGCCGAAGGGGAAAAGCGGTTTGCCTTTGAAGTAACGGTAGGTGCGGTTGGTCATGGTATAGTCGAGGAAATCGGGCAGGTCGTCGGTGCTGCGGTAGAACGTGACGGGTAGTTTTCCCGACGGGTTGTAGTCGCCGAAGATGACCTCTGCAGCCGCCGTGCCGCCTTTTTCGCCACCATACCATGCCTGGATGATGGCATCGGCATTTTCCGTCTCAGGCACCATGGCGATGGCACCGCCCGAGCAGTTGACAAACACCACGCGTTTGCCGGCGCGGTGCAACAGGGCGATGATGTCGCGCTGTGCCTGTGGCAGTTCGATGTCGGTGCGGTCACCGCCCTTGAATCCCGGCTCGTTCACTCTCATCTCCTCACCTTCGAGTGCCGGCGATATGCCTCCTACAAATACCACCACATCGGCATCGGCCACTTGCCGGAGGATGTCCTGCTCTTGTGCTTTGACGATGCATCCCATGTCAAATTTGATGAGCGCCATGGCCACGTCTTGCACATATTCAATCACGATGTCATAGCGTTCGCCAGCCTTCACCTTATAATTCTTTTTAGAAGTGACTACACGTTCGCGACCCTGCCAGTTGTTGATGAGTGTGTCGCCATTGATGATGACACGTGCCTTGTCGTCGGAACTGAGGTTGATTTCCAACGTCTCGCTGCGTGTAGACACGAAGGTGCCGGTATATCGGGCGGAGAATTTCTCCAGTTCCACGCCTGGCGCAAATACGGTGGCACCGCCGTTGCTTTGGTTGATGGGCTCGCGTATCTGCAAGGTGGCTACAGGTGCGCCCTCCATCTCCATGTTGTTCCAGTAGGTGGCTTTCATTCCGGGCGTGCCGTCGTCGCTCGTTATCTCGTGAAAACGGCTCTCGAGTGCCTCGTTGCGGGTGAAACCGCATCCTCTGACATAGGTCACGTCTTTTGCCATTGCCTGTATGCCTTTAAGCAGGGTGACAGTGGCGGTGGGGTAGCCGCTGTAGTTGCCCCACATCATTACAGAGTCGGTGGCGTTGGGACCCATCACGGCGATACGCATATCTTTCTTCAGTGGCAACAGGTTGTTGCGGTTTTGCAGCAGCACGATGGATTCGCGAGCGATGCCGAGTGCCAGTTGTTTGTGCTCGGCCGAGGCCACGACCTCTGGTCCGATGCGTTTCCATGGCACTAATGACTCATCGTCGAAATCGCCCAGTTCGAAACGGTGTTGCAACAACCGGCGTACACTCACGTCAATCTGCTCCTCGGTGATGAGACCCGCCTTGACGGCTTCGGGCAATGAGCGGTACACGCTGCCGCACTCCACGTCAGTGCCTGAAAGAACGGCTTTCGATGAGGCCTCAGTGGGTGTCTTCACCACTTCGTGATGCCCCACGCGATAGAAATCGTTGATGGCACCGCAATCGCTTACCACCACACCCGGGAAATGCCACTCTTGGCGTAATATCTGTTGTAGATACCGGTTGTTGCCACAGCAGGGATCGCCGGCAATGCGCTGGTAGGCACACATAATCTGTGCCACGTTGCCCTCCTGCACCAATGCTTTGAAGGCAGGCAGATAAGTCTCCCAGAGGTCGCGTTCGGGCAGGTCCTCGACATTGAAAGAATGGCGGTTCCATTCCGGGCCGCTGTGTACGGCATAATGCTTGGCACAGGCGTCGAGTTTACGGTAACGGCTGTCAGCAGGTCCTTGCAATCCGCGTACTACCGCCAATCCCATGCGTGAAGTGAGCCAAGGGTCTTCGCCGTAAGTCTCTTGTCCTCGTCCCCATCGCGGATCGCGGAATATATTGATGTTGGGTGTCCAAAATGACAATCCCTGATATCGTTTGTAGAATCCCAACTGACGGGCCTGATTGTTTTTGGCGCGTGCCTCGTCGCTCACCGCCGTGTAAACACGTTCGAGCAGAGCGTCATCGAACGAAGCTGCCATGCCCATGGTGATGGGGAAAACGGTGGCGAAACCGTTGCGTCCCACGCCGTGCAGAGCCTCGCTCCACCAGTCAAACTGCGGTATGCCGAGCCGTGGTATGGCTGGCGATGCATTTTGCATGAGTTGTGATTTCTCTTCGAGTGTGAGTCGGGCACAGAGGTCGGCCGCACGTTCTGCCGCCGTGAGGTTAGGATTTTGGTACGGATAATTCTGGGCGTTCACGGTCAGTGAAAAAAGAACGCCAATCAATAGGGTGAGGGGATGCTTTTTCATTGTTTCTTCGATAGTTTCTGCAAAGATAAGGAAAAAATACAGAATAAAAAAATAAACAATGAAAAAGCACCCTTCCCGTCTTAATGTCCTTGTGTTTCTTTGTCTTATACCCCAATTGTGATTGGGGTTAAAAACGTTTATATGTCGAAAAAACATGTTT
>CAMJAO010000156.1 GCA_946403615.1 uncultured Prevotellaceae bacterium | reverse complement strand
CGGGAATGCGTACCGCGCCCATAAACATGTTCAGCGCAAGTAGCAAGAGCATGAGCAGGGTCATGACGATGAAAAACGGTTTTCGCTTCATAAGACGGTTTATTACAGGCGTTTTCTGGTGATGCTATTAATACTTTATCAGAATAACGCAGCCTCGATGTCCATTATTGTCCTACAGGAAGGAAATAATGAGGTTGTCCTAATCCCAAATCCGGATGCGCGATACAAATGAAATCGCGGAGCAACATGTCAGGATGGAAAGGTGTGTCCTCGTAGAACGTGGATGTCGCCGTGTTGCACCCGTAAGCACTCTTATTGATGAAAGGTTTCAGTTGTCCGTAAGCCTCATTTTCTGACAGCAGTGATTCGTAGGTGATCGCTTGGGGCGAATTATACCGGAAGAGCCACAAATCGGCATCGCCCGCTTTCTCTATGATGGTTTCCAAAGGCAATGGCAGCGAGCCGCCTTGTCCTGTATCGCTCCAAGCATACTGGATATTGGCATCGCGGATAACCCTGCCGACAGTGCTTTGACCGGCGGGCGTATACCATACGGAACTGGTCTGTTTGTCCATCAAAAGAGATGGTCTCGTCGGCGCCGACGCGGCCATTTGCTGCAGACGAAGATAGTTTTTCTCCACGGAGTCGAAGAGACTGTCGGCCTGCTGTTCAGCACCGAGCAACATACCATAGAATCGCACCCACTCAGCCCGTCCCAATGCTGAAGTTTCCATATAGTCGGCCATCTCAACAATCGGCACATCGAGTTCTTCAATTCTCCCGTATCCGCCACTATTCTGGAAAGGAGAGAGGAAAATGGCTTCGGGTTCGATGTCGATGATTTTTTCCAGCGTGGGCGAGAGTCCTGACCCGCAGTCGGCAATACGTCCTGCACGGCATCCTTCCTGCACGAACGGGATGTTGACATACTGCACGTCGCACACACCGGTAATAGCATCGCGACATCCGAGGCAGTCTATCAACCCGCAGAGCACACTTGTTCCCACCACCGCCTTTTCGACCGGCACATGTACCAACGTCAGGCCATGCTGATTGAGTTCAGCAGGTATCTCCTTCCCTTTAGGCACAAGCGCATAGCGATGCAGCGTTTTCCCGTTGTTCCACGGGTCGGAAAGGCTCACCTCAGCATAACCGTCATATTTTACGATGGTCAGGTTGCGGGCATATTTCAGCCTAAGCGTATCGCCGTCGCGTGCCATGGTCTCCTGACGGGTACCACGGCACGACGATAGCAACACGATGCCCAGAAGAAGGGCAATCAGCGATTTATTCATATTTCACGCCCGTATTGAAAACTACAGAGATGGGACCTACGCCACAAACATAACGTTTTTTGAATGTGCCGTCAGCACTGTACTGATTTACGTATGTCGGCATGTTGTAGGCTGGATAATGTGTATCCGGGTTCTCGGTGTATGATATGACAAACACATCGCCAGAGACGGGGTCGGCAGCGATTGCAGCGGGGCTGAAGATGTCGTTAGGTTCCCATGATTTGGTTTGTCCGGTGGTAGTGTCATAAATCAAATAATTCACGCCGTTACCTCCATAGGGAGCATTGGCTGTGTAAATACGCTTACCATCGCTACCCATGGCTGTACCATCAACAACACGTTTAACAGTACCGTCGGCAGATATCTGGCGAACACCAGCACCTACTTGATTCCAGGATGAATCATAAGATCCATAGTCGAGGAAATAAGCATTGCCGCCAACGGTCATCATCTGCATGGGGTTGGTGATATCGGCACCTTTCAGTTCATTGGTGGCTCCTGTTTTCAAGTCATGAACAGTGATGGAGGGATTCATGCCCATACCATAGTCAGAGTTGGCGACATAGAGTTTGTCGTTTGCAATGGCTATACCATCGCTGTAACTACCTGCTGTATAAGTTTTTGTCAACTTGTAGTTGATTGTATCCATGGCAGCCACTACACCATTAGCTTTATCGCCATAACATGAAAAGAAGACTTGACCTTCGTATGAGGCCATAGCACGCGGACTGATGCCTAAAGTTGTGCCAAGGAGATCTGTGGTGCTAATCCGGCGAATGGAACGCAATGTATTTTTGTCGCACACCCAGATGGTGTTCTCGCCATCAACAGCGATATAGAGTTTCTGTCCATAGACAAGCGCGAAGTTAGCGGTCTTACCCAATGACATGCCATTGGCTAACTTGAAAGCATTTGTCGTAGAAGTGCCGTCGGCGTAGTTAATGTAGGTCAGGTTACCATCAATATTGCTGGAAGAGTTGCCTGAGCCAACCACGAACATACCTTCGCTCACATCAACAGGTTTGGGCTGGGGTACATCATCCTTGTCGTCATCACCACATGCTGTAAAGAGTGCTGTAGCCATCATCAATACAGCAAAATTCAAAAGATACTTTTTCATTGTTACTTAAATTTAAGATGATTAATAATATGTGTCTATATTAGTTTAATTTACAGCTGATAAGTCAGGGACAGTTGCCAACTCCGTCCTGGCATAGGATATGCCCCTACTATCTCGTATTGTTTGTCAAGGAAGTTCTTTAGGTCGAACCTGAGAGTCAATTCGTTGTGATGATTACCACGGCCAGCGTTCTTTCCGAAACGGAAGGTTCTCCACGCGGTTGCTCCCATCTCCCAATAGCCTGCTATACGAGTCTCATCGAGATGTTCATTGTTAGTCCATCTGCTACTGACGCCTTCACCATTGATGGCCAGATTGACCCATGGGCTCTCCCAACAGACAGACATACCTCCAGATGACACAGGCATATATGCTATCTGATTATTGTAGAAAGGCGATTCGGGATTGGTGCGGTTCTGCACATGTTGCAGGCTGTAGTTTCCCGTAGCAGCCAACAGATGCCCATGCGCGAGGGGTTGCTGCCACCTTGCCGTGACATCCAAGCCCAATGCCCTTACTTTGCCCACATTGACACACCGCCACACAAACATATTGTGCGGAACAGCCACAATCATATCTTTCACATTGTTATAATAACCATCGACTGAGAAAGAATAACCGGGAGAATTGTCGGTGTTGAGACCTTGCGTATAGGTCATTCCGAGATTCAGCTGCATGGTCTTTTCCGGATTGAGCGTCCTGCTGCCATAGTGGAAATAATAACTCTCATTAAACGTGGGCACACGGAAAATATCCTTGTAACTGGCACGTATTCTCAACCCTTTCGTCAGTTCATATGACAGACCGACCGAAGGCGACAGCCGATTCATATTCTTTGCCCCAGCCTCTATCGATTCATTTTGCAGACGTTTTTCATCGTTGGCATAGACTGAATACAACAACCGCGCGGTAAGGGTTAGTTTTTCCGTCTGATACCGTGCTGCAGCCGTCTGAAGAAATCCATGCCGCAAAGGCCGGGTGTCGGTGGGCAACGTGGAGTTGAGGTTATTATAGGTATAGTCAGCTGAATAGTTGAATGCCCAATGTTCGTCAGGAACATAAAAGCCCGCTGCCGAGACATAATACTCACGCTGCCAATAGTTGGCATCTTGTATGAGGCTGGCGACAGAACCTTCATCGTAAAAAGAAGCCGCCCAGTTAAATTTCGCCGTCACTTTCATCGACAGTCCATTTTGCCATCTTCGTTGATAAAACATCTGGCCAAACGCGTTTCTGTCGCGAAGCGTCTCATTGCTGACACTTGTATAATAACGCACGATGCCCGGTAATTGACGGTCATTGTCATAATAATACAATTTGCCGTTGAGCGAGCTTTGTCCGTCAATATTCCACCTCATATTGATTTCACCATGTCCTTGATTCATCCGGCTGTTGGTACGTCGTTCGGTGGTCACGATATTGACGTTTCTCAAACGGAAAGGATAGTCATTGTCGGCATAGACATATTCACCTACCACCCACAGCATGAGTTTGGATGAGAGTTGCTGTTCGAAGCGGAACATGGGGCTGAGATATCCGAAACTTCCCACCCGCATCTGAGCGGTGAGTCTTGTCTTTTCTTGGCCGTCATCCAAGAAAATAGGCGAAGAAGTATCGATGGTAAGCAGAGCGGGTGTGGATGCCTGCCGTGCGGTGACAAACAAGTGGTCGTTGTCGCCTACAGAAAGTTGAAGGGCAGCCAGATTGTCGAGCGTATATCGTGCCAAATCGATTTCTCCCGTCTGGCATTCTCCGAGCACCACACCGTCGTAATTAACGCCAGTATGTTTGGCTCCGAATCCACGCACGCTGACCGTTTTCATGCCCCCGGCGCCTCCATAGTCACGCAGCGTGATGCCAGGCAACCGGTGCAAGGCGTCGGCCATATCCGTGGCACCCATTCGCAACAGGTCGCCGCGTTCCAGCACGAACTGAGGAGCAGTGCTTTTTTGTGTCTTCCTGTGGCGGTTTTCTGTGACAGTCACCTCTGGTAACTGTTCCTGTTGTTTGACGACAGTGTCTTGCTCCACCGGTGAGACAGGAATGGTTGACTGTGCCTGTAGGGCAACAGACAAAGTGAAAGCGATTAGAAAAAAGATAACTTTCCTATACATTGAATAATTATTCGTCTATGACCTCTCCTCGGAAGCATAGACAACCGACATCGACAGCGGCAGGTCTTCTGACTTTTTGCCTAAGACATACGCCTTCCCACCCAAGACGAGGCCGATAAGGGCCTTTCTATATTGGCAGTGGCATTTTGTATGTCTCCACAAGACAAATCACAGCAGCGGGACTGTTGGGGATTCTCACCCCATTCCCTTTTCATCGCCAAGGCGAACCGTCTGCGGGTGCAAAGTTACGAATAATCGAGAGTAGAACAAAATAATCTGTTCTATTTTTGGTTTTCAACCCTATTTAATTTGGATTTTCTTTCCATTTGTAGTATATTTGCAAACATATGGAAAAGACTGAACAACAACGGAAAGAAGACGAGCAGATGATGCGACGGGCATTAGATGAAGCCCAGATAGCGATGGCGAAAGACGAGATACCCATCGGGGCAATCATCACCTGCAAGGGGCGTATCATCGCACGGGCATACAACCTGACGGAGACTCTCTGCGATGTGACGGCACACGCAGAAATGCAAGCCATCACCATGGCAGCCAATGCCCTCGGAGGGAAATACCTGACCGACTGCACACTCTATGTGACCGTTGAACCCTGTCCGATGTGCGCGGGTGCCATCGGTTGGGCGCAGATACCACGAGTGGTCTATGGTGCTCCCGACCCGAAACGCGGTTACCGCGAGTACGCTCCGCGCGTAATGCATCCGAAAGCCACAGTGACAAGCGGCATATTGGAAGACGAGTGCCGCGAACTGATGCAGGAGTTTTTTAGAGGCAAGAGAGGCCTTACCCCCTCTCCAAAGAGCGATGGGCAAAGATAAAAAGAGATACAAGACAAGAAACATATCATTTAATAACACACTAAAAAATACACAAATATGAAAACCACAGGAGTGATTTTATTGGCACTGGTGTTGGGATCAGCATCATGCAAGAGCGAAAAGAGTGAAAATGCGGCCAACGTAGCACAACAAGCCAAAGCGACAGAAACAGTGACTCAACAACCAGAAGCGACTGAAACGGAGATTCTGGCAGAGAACGAGGTGTTGGATGAGGCGGAACTGCCCGTGTTTGGTAATTT
>CAMJAO010000155.1 GCA_946403615.1 uncultured Prevotellaceae bacterium | reverse complement strand
GGGTAGGGGAGAAGCACAATCAGGCCGATTTCGCCCTTTGGAAGAAGGCGCAGCCCGAGCATATCATGCGCTGGCCCTCGCCTTGGAGCGACGGTTTCCCCGGATGGCACTGTGAGTGCACCGCCATGGGTCGCAAATACCTGGGCGAGCACTTCGACATCCACGGGGGCGGCATGGACCTCGTGTTCCCGCACCATGAATGCGAGATAGCACAGGCTGTGGCATCACAAGGCAGCGAGATGGTGCGCTACTGGATGCACAACAACATGATTACCATCAACGGTCAGAAAATGGGTAAGTCGCTCGGCAATTTCATCACGCTTGAGCAGTTCTTCACCGGCAACCACCCGACATTGGAACAGGCCTACTCTCCCATGACCATCCGTTTCTTCATTCTCTCCGCCCACTACCGTGGTACGGTCGATTTCTCCAACGAGGCCCTCAAAGCCAGCGAGAAGGGACTGGAGCGCCTGCTCAACGGGCTGAGTGACCTCGAGCGTATCCAGCCGGCAAAGGCTTCTGACCCCGCCACGAAGAAAACCGTGAGCGAACTGCGCCAGAAATGTTATGACGCGATGAATGACGACCTGCAGACCTCTATCGTCATCAGCCATTTGTTTGAGGCATGCCGCGTGGTGAACACCGTGACGGCCCATCAGGCACAGATTGACGAGGCCGATCTGAAGGAACTGTCTGAAGTGATGCACCTCTTCGCTTGCGACCTGCTGGGATTGCGTCAGGAGAAGGACAACACATCCGACAAGCGTGAGGAAGCTTTCGGACGGGTGGTGGATATGGTGCTTGACTTGCGCGCCAAGGCCAAGGCCGCCAAAGACTGGGCCACAAGCGACCAGATACGTGATGCCCTCGCCGACGCCGGTTTTGAGGTGAAAGACACCAAAGACGGCGTGACCTGGAAACTCAAAGTATAAATCAGCCGGTTTTTCCGGTTTTTCCGGAATCTCCGGGCCATCCGGAGCAGCCAGACTATCGATAATACTCCAATAGCAATTATAATATGGCAAAAATCAGTGAATGCCCGTCTTGCGGCAAGATGATATATTCGCATGCGGCGATGTGCCCCTATTGCAAGAAAAAGACCGGATTCCCGCCGGCTCCGGCACCTGTGGAACAGCCGAAGCCGCAACCCGCTCCGGCGCATGGGAAGGCTAAGACGGTCAAATCCTTTGTCCGCCAGCGGAAATATAAGACTGCGACTTACGTCAAGGCCGCCATTATTGCCTTGCTTGCCATCACGGTGCTCATTCTTTATATCAACGTGCAGATGATGAACCGCCGGCAGTTGAGTCTGGGCTCGACCTTTGACCACACCACCCGCGAGGTGATTGACAGCATGGCCAATGAGGTGTTGCAAACGGGCATCGTCGTGGCAAAATTCTATGAGCGCGACCGCCATTCGCTGATTTATCTTGAGGAGGGCCGCCTCTATGAGTTCGACGCCTATACGCGTGATTCGAAAGAATTGAAACTTGAAGAACACAACCCTGCAGCCGTCGTCGATTACACGGGCAGCGGCATCCTGCAGGCCAATATCTCGCCCGACGAGAGTTTCATCGTCATCATGGCATCGAGAAACACAGGCAACACCGAGTGCGGACTGTACCGCATGGATGCCAAATCGAAGGCCGTGAGTGTCATCGACCGCGGTAAGGTGATATTCGAGAACAATGAGTATCGTGTGGAGAGTGGAGGCCGTGTGGCACGTTATGACATGGAGGGTACGAAACTGGCCGGCCTGACCATAGAAGAGGCCGAGGCACTGCCCAAACCCAAACCTGTGACTGAGAAGAAAGAGGAAACCACGGAGACGCAACAGGAGGATAAACCCACCGAGTCAATGGTGGAACATCTGCAACCCGACCAGGTGGATATCGTGAAGAAAGTCGTGGCACCCTCAGAGATTAAAATATCGCCCAATGTGGTGCCCGAAGTGCCCACCGTGCCTGTTCAGAATAAATAGTCATTTCCGAGCCGGTTGCCACTGATAACGACGACACATGACATTGAGTATATTCACTCCGCTGTTAGAATTTTTTGCCACCCCCGACAAAGAGTGGTCGATTGTGACGATGCCTTTCATGGTGTTGTTCATCGTCTTCTTTGCCATTTATATATGGCTCAACCGTTCGCGCCACACCGCTATGTTGGTGTACGTCACGGTGTTCAGCCTGTTCTTCGCCTTCAAGGCCAACGGATTACTAATGCTGTTGCTGCCGCTGACGGTCTTTTTGTCTTGGAAACTCACCGAACTGGTGCGCCAGAGCGAAGGGAACCGGCGTAAATGGCTCATGATTCTGACGGTGGTGGTAGAATTGCTGCCCCTGCTCTATTTCAAATACACCAATTTCTTCATAGAGGTGTGGAATGAGATGACCGCGTCGAATTTCTCGCCACTGTCCATTCTGCTTCCCATAGGCATCTCCTTTTATACGCTTCAGGCCATCAGTTACACGGTCGATGTGTATAAACGCCGTTTCACACCCGAGGTGTCGCTCTTGGAGTATGCTTTTTATCTTACATTCTTCCCCCTTCTCATGGCGGGCCCCATCACACGTGCCGAGGTGCTCATACCGCAGATACAGGAACGCAAACCGTTGGAGGAGAAAGTGATTTATGCGGGCCTGTGGCTGATTATCGTAGGACTGTTGAAAAAAGCCGTGGTAGCCGATTATATTGCGCAATACAACAACTGGATTTTTGACGACCCCACAGGTTATTCGGGTTTTGAGAATGCCATGGGTATCTTGGGCTATTCGTTGCAGATTTTCCTCGATTTCTCAGGTTATAGCGACATGAGCATCGGTATCGCGGCCGTCATGGGATTCCAGTTGCGCGAGAACTTCAATTTCCCCTATCAGTCGCTCAACCTGACGGAGTTTTGGCGCCGTTGGCATATCGCGCTCTCTACATGGTTTCGCGATTATGTGTACATTCCCTTGGGCGGCAACCGCAAAGGCAAGATCCGTACCTATATCAATTGTTTCATAGCGATGCTGCTGTCGGGTTTGTGGCATGGCGCGTCGTGGATGTTTGTCATCTGGGGTGCCCTTCATGGTGTGGGACTCGTCATTCATAAGATGAACAAATGGTGGCTCGATAAGATTCCCAATACATGGTATGTGCGCTTCCTGGCGTTTCTCATCACGTTTGTGTATGTGGCTGTGGCATGGGTGTTCTTCCGCTCGCCGAGTGTTGAGTCCGCTTTGACGCTTTTGGGCCGTATCGGTTCTGATTTCAGTTGGGATTACCTGCCGCCGTTCCTCAACACACGTTTTGTGTGGGTGCTGTTCCTGGTGTTGGGTTATGCCTTGCATGGTCTGCGCAAGCGTCATGCTACCAGTTTGAGCGACTGGTTCGTACGTTCGCCCTGGCTCGTCAAACTCCTTATCTTCATCGTGGTGATGCAACTGGTCATCAATTTCCGCCAAGACAGCGTCCAGCCGTTTATTTACGCACAATTCTAAATCATCATTATAGGTTGCTCTAGGTTTTCTTAGGCAATCCCAGGTTTTCCTGGAAACCCCATAATAATCATACCCACTAAACCTCAAACCTCAAATCTCAAATCTCAAACCTTTAACCCATGTATAAACGTATCATCCAATATTTGTTTGGCGTACATATCGCCGCGCTCATCATCATGTCACTGTTCCGCTTTGTGCAATATCTGGTGCTGGGAGGCATGATAGGCGACAGTGATGCAAGCCGTTTTACCGCCTTTGTCAAGGGTGTATGGTTTGACAATGTCATCGCTTGCTACATCATGATAGTGCCGTTGGTGCTGTTATTGATCGCGGCAATATGCCGTTTCTACCATCGTTGGGTGCTCAAGACCGCCAACATCTGGTTTGGCGTCTTTTATGGTTTGGCGTTCATGGCGTCGGCAGGCAATATCCCCTATTTCGCTTATTTCTTCAAAAACCTCGATTCCAGCATCTTCGGATGGTTCGGCTATGCGGGCACTACCGCCGGCATGGTCTTTGGCGAGACCACTTACCTGCCCTATATCTTGGCTTACATCGTGGCGATGGTGCTGTTTGTCATCTTCCTCCGCCGTTGGAGGCGTCACATCAGCCATCGCATCGAGTCGTCAACGCACTCCTCGCGCTCATGGCGCAAATTGCTGATTAGGTGCGGCTTTGCCTGTCTGCTCATCTTCCTCTGCCTCTTCGGCATCCGTGGGCGTCGCGGCTATAACCCCATCAAAATCAGTCAGGCTTATTATTGTGACGACCCCTTCCTCAATCAGTTGGGCATCAATCCCGCTTTCAACCTGCTTACCTCGATGTTGGATGATATGCGCAAGGAAAACCGCGAGTTGCAACTCATGCCTTATCAAGAAGCCATTACCAAGAGCCGCACCTATCTGGGCGTTGAGGGACAGGTGGACAGCACTGCGGTGTTGCACCGGCATGTCGTAGCCGACAGAGAACGTCGACACCCCAACGTGGTGATGATACTCATGGAGTCGATGTCGGCTGATTTCCTCAATTCCTTCGGGGCGCAGGCCGGACTTACCCCCACGCTCGACACCCTCTATCACCATTCCATGGCGTTCACCCGCTGCTTTTCCGCCGGCATCCACACCAATCACGGCATCACCGCCACGCTCTATTCCTATCCGGCACTGATGTTCCGCAATCTGATGAAAGGCACCGTCACACCACGTCGCAGCGGACTGCCCACCATTCTCAAATCCGAGGGTTATCACAATATATTCTTCATGACTCACGAGGCGCAGTATGACAACATGAACGCCTTCTTCCGCACCAACGGCTATGATGAGGTCTATGCCCAGGAGGATTATCCACGGAGCGAGCGCGTCAATGCTTTCGGCGTGCCCGACCGCTTCCTCTTCGATTATGCCATGAAAGTGATCAACGACACATCACTGGGACCAGACCCGTTCTTTGCCACCCTGCTCACCGTCAGCAACCATCCTCCTTATATCATCCCCGAATGGTTCCATCCGCGCACCTCCGACCCCGAGACGCAGATCGTGGAGTATTCCGACTATTGCATAGGCGAGTTTTTGAAGGAAGCCAAAAAACAACCATGGTATGACAACACCATCTTCGTGATTCTGGCCGACCATGGCAAACTGGTGGGGAAGACCGAGGCGGAGTTGCCGCAGTCATACAATCACATCCCGCTTTTCATCTTCGGACCGGGTGTGGAAAACGGTTTGTACGAGGGATTGGCCACTCAGGTGGACGTGATGCCCACCTTGTTAGGCATGATGGGCATCAGTTATGATTTCGACGGTTTCGGACAAGACCTGCTGCGACAGAAGCGCGACCAGTTGTTCTATACCTCTGACACGCAGATTGTCGGGCGCGATTCCACCGCATGTTTCATCTACAACAATCAGGCCGAAAAATATTTCTATTACGACGTGAAAGACGACGGCTCGCTGTCGCCCGCCTCATCCGACTCCCGTTTCGACGCTCTCAAAGACTACGCCTTCTCGATGGTGCAGACCGCAGAGTATCTTTATCGGAGAAGCCTCACCCCCGGCCCCTCTCCAAAGTAGAAGTCCCCTTACCACTCCCTCCCCGCGGGGAGGGAGTGGTAAGGGGCAAAAGGTTAAAAGCAAGAGATGTGTCAAGAACACTAAGCCCTAAACCCTCTACCCGAAACCATTAGAGGACTATTG
>CAMJAO010000154.1 GCA_946403615.1 uncultured Prevotellaceae bacterium | reverse complement strand
TTTTGGAAAATATTGTTTATTGTGACTTCGGAGAGAATAAAGAAGTGAAAAAAACAAATAATTTTGGTTTTTCACTTGCTTATATGTACCTTTGCAGCCCATGAATAAAGATATGATCAATTACCAGAAGGAAGAGATTATCGGCTTGTTGCAGGCAACGGGTCGAAAGGGGATGGACTCTGTCGTCTCGTATTTGGAAAAGGCGGGCTTTTTCACGGCTCCTGCCTCAGTGAACAGACACCTCAACGAGGAGGGCGGTCTGGCTCAGCACTCGCTCAACGTATGCCACACGGCGCTGCGTCTGCGCGAGCAGATGATAGCCATGAAACCTGAGGTGGAAGCAAAACTGCCTGAGCACAGCGTGGTTATCGCCTCGCTGCTGCACGATGTGTGCAAAACCAATATCTATAAGAAAGCCAAGAAATGGCGTAAGAACCAGGAAGACCGCTGGGAACAGTACGACACTTACGAGGTCGATTACGGCCGTTTCCCCGTGGGTCATGGCGAGAAATCGGTCATCATGCTGCTCCGTCTCGGGTTGGAACTGACCAACGACGAGATTGTCGCCATCCGCTGGCACATGTCGGCTTGGGATCTGCCCTTCCAGAGTTATGAGATGAAAACCAGCATCTCTACGGCAAGCGACGAATACCCTCTCACTGCCATCATACAGTGTGCCGACGGTCTGGCTACCCACATTATTGAGGGTTAAGGTTTAGTGTTTAGGGTTTAGTGTTGAAGGTTTAGGGATTAATGTTTAGGGTTTAGGGCTGAGTGTTTAGGACATATCTCTTGCTTCTTGCCTCTTGCCTCTTGCTTCTTGCCTCTTGCTTCTTGCTCCCATTATTTATTTTCACGATGAAAAGAATCTTTTTTGCAACTATATTGTTATTGATGGCGGTCGTGGCCGGTGCTGTGCCCGCCAAGCGTGGTCAGTGGCGTACCATAACGCTGGCCGACGGATCGCAGGTGCGGGTGGAACTGCGCGGCGATGAACATTTCCATTATTATTCCGACGCCGAAGGCCGGTGCTATGTCAGCGATGGCGATAGCTATCGTCGCGTGGAGCGCGATGAGGCCGCACGCCAATACGGTCAGGCCAAATCGCGCAGGGCGGCTAAGATGCCTGCACGCCGCGCACTGCAAAACAAAGACACATCCATCTTCCAAGGTGAGAAGAAAGGACTGATTATCTTGGTGGAGTTCACCGGTAAATCGTTTGCCCAATCTCATGACCAGGCACTCTACGACCGTATCATCAACGAGCGCGGCTACAACGAGGGCAATTTCGTGGGCAGTGTGCGCGACTATTTCATTGACCAGAGTTACGGGAAGTTCGATCTCTCTTTCGATGTCGTCGGTCCCGTGCGTATGCCGAAAAACTATTCTTATTATGGCAAGGACAATGGCGATGAAGGCAATGACTCTCACCCTGGAGAAATGGTGGCTACTGCCTGCCAGATGGTCGACGAGGAAGTGGATTTCACCCGATATGACTGGGACGGCGACGGCGTCGTTGAGGAGGTGTATGTGCTCTACGCTGGACGCGGACAGGCCGATTACTATGACCGCAACACCATCTGGCCGCACATGTACGCCCTCTCGGCAAGCGATTACGGCAAGCCTCTCGAACTCGACGGCATGATGATTGATGTGTACGCGTGCAGCAATGAAATACAAGGCAACGGAAGCATCAATGGCGTGGGCACTTTCTGCCACGAGTTCTCCCATTGTATGGGGTTCCCCGACATGTATGACACGGGCGACAGCGGAAATTTCGGCATGGGGGCGTTCGACCTCATGGATTCCGGTCCTTACAACGGCGACGGCTTTTGTCCGCCCGGATACTCTTCTTACGAACGGTGGGAGTGCGGATGGTTAGAACCCACCGAACTGGTCAATGACACCATCGTTGAGGATATGCTTCCTGTCAACGAGGGGGGCGAAGCCTTTATCATCTACAACAAAGCTCATCCCGATGAGTGCTATATCCTGGAAAACAGACAGAAAACGGGTTGGGACCGCTATTTGCCCGGACGTGGCATGCTCATCCTTTATTGCGACTACGACCCCATATTATGGGCATACAACATGCCTAACTCCTTCACGCCTTATTATGACATCACCAATGACCATCAACGGTTGACACTCTTCCATGCCGACAACAAAATCGACAGTGGTTGGAACGATACACAGTCGGGCGACCCGTATCCGTCGAAGGGAAACAACATCTTCTCCAACACGTCGGTACCTGCCGCCACCTTGTGGCACCCGAATGTGGACGGCTCCAAGTATATGAACATCGAGGTGAGCCAAATCACACGCAACAATGACGGCACCATGTCGTTCGTCTTCAAAAAAGTGATAAACCCCATCATACCCGAGGACGATAATTATGATGTCATTTTCTACGAGTCGTTCGACCGATGTGGAGGCACTGGCGGCAATGATTATTTGTTCCACGGCTCGGTGGCTGTCGACGAGTTCCTCCCTGACCTGGATGGTTGGGTAAATGCCGATAATGCGATGTATGGCGGAGATAAGTGCGCACGTTTTGGCACCTCCACAAAAACCGGAGTTGTCACGTCGCCCGCATTTGATTTGGATGGCGAGGCCGAACTCCTCTTCCGTGCCGCGCCGTGGGGTAGCATAGATTCCAAATTGACACTCGCGGTCAATGGCGATGCCACCATCAGCGAAAGCGAAATGACCCTGAAGAGCGGACAGTGGAATTACTTCTGTGTTACTTTATCCACTGATGGCGAAGAGTCTGACAGCGAGGACGGTTCCGACGGCGACATCGACGACTCTGCCGATGATGATACTGGTACGCCCCAGACCGGTATGCCGCGAAGGGCCGCTAAGAACCTGTCGCTGACTTTTGCCCCCTCCGGACGGTTCTTCCTCGACGAAGTGAAGTTGCGCCAGAAGAAAGCCCCCGTCGTGGAAGGCATTCGTGAAATCAGTCATTCACCTGTCGCCGACAACCGCATTTTCTCTATTGACGGCCGCTATCTGGGCACCGACCTCAACTCGCTCAAGCGTGGCATTTATATCGTCAATGGAAAGAAAGTGGTGCTGAGATAAACACACGACCCTCGCCCGGCAACGGTGGATATGAGCATATAGTACAGCCCTGAAAGGGCGAAAGACCAAACGAGAACACCCCGCAGGTTTTCTTTCGCCTATTCAGGGCTCTGTCTATTCTATACTTTTTTATTCCGGGGGCTTACACCCCCGTCTGTGCGCTTTACGCCCTTTCAGGGCTATGGAAGCAGACTTAATACGACCGCCCATCCACGTTTTTTCCTGCTGTAAGCGTTTTTGTGTCCTGTTCACGACGGTTTTGATTCCTTTTTCTCAAGCGAATGAATTCTTCGAACTCACGTTAATCTTATTTTCCCGTCGCCTTAGAACATATTTTGTCTCTATAGTCCTGAAATCCGCATATGTCATTAAATAATGTTAAGCAGAATGGCAAATGGCGGATTATGAGGATATTTTTTCATACCTTTGCAAGATATTATGTTGATAATACATTAAAACCACAAAGATATGAAACCAACATTGTTGTTACTTGCTGCCGGCATGGGCAGCCGTTACGGAGGATTGAAACAGTTAGACGGTCTGGGCCCCAACGGCGAGACCATCATGGACTATTCCATTTATGACGCTATCAAGGCGGGATTCGGCAAAATCGTTTTTGTCATCAGAAAGGATTTTGAACAGGATTTCCGCGACAAGATACTCAGCAAATACGAGGGGCATATCCCTGCCGAATTGTGTTTCCAGGGGCTCGACGCTCTGCCCGAGGGCTTTACCGTGCCCGAAGGCCGTCAGAAGCCTTGGGGTACCAATCACGCCGTGATGATGGCCGCCAAGACCATCAAAGAGCCGTTCTGCGTCATCAATTGCGACGATTTCTACAACCGCGACGCATTCATGGTCATCGGACGCTTCCTGAGCGAACTGCCCGAGGGTAGCCGCAACCGTTATGCTATGGTCGGTTTCCGCGTGGGCAACACACTGTCGGAAAACGGCACCGTGGCGCGTGGCATCTGCTCGAAAGACGAGGCCGGCAACCTGACCACCGTGGTGGAGCGCACCGAGATTGTCCGTTGCGCAGAGGACGGCACGCAGCAGGGCGACGCCGCACAGCCCATCCGCTACAAGGACGAGGAGGGCAAATGGGTCGTCGTGGACGACAACACGCCTGTGTCGATGAACATGTGGGGTTTCACACCCGATTATTTCGAGCATAGCGAGGCTTATTTCAAGGAATTCCTCAGCGACCCGAAAAATATGCAGAACCTGAAGGCCGAGTTCTTCATTCCGCTGATGGTCAACAAACTCATTGTGGAAAAGACATCGACCGTGCAGGTGCTCGATACCACCAGCAAATGGTTTGGCGTGACCTATGCCGCCGACCGCCAATCGACCGTCGACCGCATACAGCAACTCATTGACGAGGGCACCTATCCCGCTCAACTGTTCTAAATGATGGATATCAATATTCTGAATGACAGCGAACTGGCACAGTTGAAAGCCGTCATCAGCGAGGCAAAAAACATTATCATCTGTTGTCATAAAAGTCCCGATGGCGACGCTCTTGGTGCGTCGCTGGCGTGGGCCGACTATCTGCGCTCGATCAATAAACAGCCGATGATAGCCATACCTGACGCGTTCCCCGACTTCCTCCGTTGGATGCCGGGCGTGGAACGTGTCGTGCGTTATGACAAGCATCCCGAGAAGGTGGCAGAGGCGTTTGCTGAGGCCGATACGGTGTTCTGCCTCGATTTCAATACATCCAACCGCGTGGCCGATATGCAACCGCTGCTCGATTCCTCCAGTGCGACTAAGGTGCTCATCGACCATCACATGGATCCCACTGTCGAGACGAAACTCTCCATCTCTCATCCTGAGATGAGCGCCACGTGCGAGATGCTCTTCCGCATCATCTGGCAGATGGGCGGCTTCGACACCATGTCACGCCATTGCGCCGTGTCGCTCTATTGTGGCATGATGACCGACACGGGCGGATTCACATACAACTCTACCCGCAGCGAGATTTATTTCATCATCAGTCAGTTGCTCACCAAAGGGGTGAACAAGGACAAGATTTTCCGCAATGTCTATAACAACTACAGCGACTGGTGCATCCGGTTCCGGGGGTATGTGCTCTACCAGAAACTCAATGTGTTGGCTGATGCCCATGCCGCCTATTTCACCATCACCCGAAGTGAGATGAAACGCTTTCACTTCATCCGTGGCGATGCTGAGGGATTGGTCAACGAGCCGTTGCGCATCAAGGGCATGCGGCTCTCCATCTCATTGCGCGAGGACACTGAACGTGAAGACCGCGTGTGGGTCAGTCTGCGCTCCGTCGACCATTATTATTGCAACCAGTTGGCTGAGAAATATTTCAACGGCGGCGGCCATGTCAATGCGGCGGGTGGCTGCCTGAATTGCGGCATCGACGAGGCGGTGCGTATCACCAGAGAGGCGATAGAAGAATTCAAAAACACTTATTCATAATTCATCAATGAAGAGATTTAATTATTTGATTGTGTGTGTATGTGCTTTACTGATGTTCAGCGCATGCGACAAAACCGAAACCTATTCGGAGAAACGTGATAAAGAGGTGAAAGCCATCAGAGCGTTCATCGCAGAGTCGCACATTAACACCATCAC
>CAMJAO010000153.1 GCA_946403615.1 uncultured Prevotellaceae bacterium | reverse complement strand
TTTTGTCAAGAGCCTCTTTTGCGGCCTGTACCGCATCAGCCTCGTGATTTTCACCATCGGTGATGACAAATATGGCCTTACCCACTTGCTCCTCCGGCGAGAAACTATTCGCAGCCACTCTGATGGCAGAAGCAATATCGGTGCCTTGTGACATCATCATGGAAGGAGAAATGCCCTGCATATACATTTTTGCAGAAACATAATCACTGGTGATGGGCAGTTGCACATATACATCGCCTGCGAAAACAATCAATCCCACTTTGTCATCTTCAAAATGATTGATCATATTCTCCACTAGCAATTTGCTCTTATCCAACCGTGAAGGTGCCACGTCCTGCGCCAACATGGAATTGCTGATATCCATAGCGACAATCGCCTCTATGCCTTGCCGCTTTTCTGAACTTGCCTTCTCGCCCATCTGAGGACGTGCCAACATGATGATGAGGAGTGCTAGCGCACCGTTCAGAATCCAGAATTTCACAGACGGTCTGACTGCTGACACATTCTCCATCATATCTTTTAAAAGCGATGGGTCGCCAAACTTTTTCAGTTGGCTCATTTTACGCTTCACGGCAATTTGCCTTATCAACCACATCAGAGGGATGACAAGTAAAAGCCACAGATATATAGGATCTTGAAATCTAATCATTTCCAATCGCATTTAAGTCATTGTCCATTTTATGGTATTCTGCGCAAAACTGTATTACGCAAAAGTATCTCTAACAATAAAGAGATAATAGCCACCCACACGAATGGCTGGAAATCATCATACCACACCGTAAACTTCGTTTCTTTGAATTTTGTCTTTTCTAACTGGTCAATGTCTTTATATATTTGTTTGAGTTCAGCATTGTTTGTCGCACGATAGAAATTGCCATCCGTGGTTTTGGCTATCTCTTTCAGGGTCTTCTCATCCATCGTGCTCGACACAGGTTGATTGTAGGTTTGCACCATTCCGCCGACGACCACTTGATTGGTAAAGAACTGCATGTCTGTTCCCACGCAAATGGTATAAACCCTGACTCCCATCTTCTTGGCTATTTCGGCGGCAGTAAGTGGCGATATTTCTCCACGGTTATTGCTGCCGTCTGTCAAAAGAATGACAATCTTACTTTTTGCCTTACTATCTTTCAGACGGTTCACTGCATTTGCCAATCCCATGCCGATGGCGGTTCCGTCTTCGATGACGCCTCTGGCCGCGATATCAGTATGCAGATCATTGAGTTGGTTCAGCAATGTGGCATGATCAGTTGTCATCGGACATTTTGTAAATGACTCACCGGCGAAAACCGTCAGACCGATATTGTCGTCAGGCCGGCCTGCGACGAATTCAGCCGCCACGCTTTTCGCTGCCTCAAGCCTGTTCGGACGTAAATCCGGCAATTCCATACTTGTGGAAACGTCCATGGCCAACATGATATCTATACCCTCTACTGTTCTTGTTCCCCTTGCATTATGTGTTTGCGGACGTGCCAATACCAACACGACCATCGTGAAAGTAAGTATCCGTAAAAGCATGGGCAGGTGAACAAGTCTGACCTTCCAACTCTTGGGCGCAAAAAGGTATGCGTAAGTATCGCTCATACGCATGGTCGGCTCAGCCCTCCTTCTCTTGAGGAAATACCATAAAACGTATGGTATGATGAGCAGCAGCAGAAACAGATAACCTTTATTTGCGAATTCCATTGTCTTACATCTTTAACCGAACAATTCAACAAGTTGCCACACGATATATGCCAAAATGGCTACCGTGATTATAGACGCGATCCATATTACAGCGAGCAATATGTTACGTGCCTTTTGTGAACGTTTTTGTGTGTCGCTGAGTTGGGATTGTACTTTTTCGACCTTTTCCACCTCATCGTTTTTAGTCTCATTGATAAAGGCGACGGCGTTGGCAAGGTTGCGGTCATTCTCATCAATCAGAGCGGAGAATTTCGCGAATTTCACCAAGTCAGCCGTTTCAAACAGTTCTTTCAACTCCATCACCTTAGTCTTATCTTCTTCTTGCTGAAGTCTGAATATGATATCGGAAGTGGTCATCTCCATGGCGTTGATACCAAACCGGTCGGAGAGATATGTACGTAATGTGTCCGTCAGACGGGTATAGTATTCCTTTTGGTTTTCAGCGCCAGACATACCTTCCGATTTGATCCTCTCAATTTCTCTCAATGCTTTTTGATGCGGCGGTGTACGCTTGATAAACATAATGCGAGAGAAGACGGGCTTGTTGTCATGCAATCTGACAAACAAGTAGAAAAGCAACGGTGCTATAAGAAGCAATAGCAACCCCATCCAGACCATATTCCGATAGTCACTCCATTGATAAGGATTGTCTTGCACATCAGCAGGACCGGCAAATTTTTCAGGATGAGCAGTGTCAACAGGAACTGTCAACACTTTCAATGCCAATTCCTTAGTCTTAAATTCATGATTATCTACCAGCACTGACAATTCCGGGATACGGTATATGGAGTCTTCAAAAGCCGTCAACGTATATTGACGTGTCAGTTCCAAACGGTCGTTCACTAATGAGGTGTCGATATCAGATATTTTCAAAACCTCTACTCCCTGTGTAATCATTTGTCTGGATTGGAAATCTGGAAGAACAGCATTCTGCCCTTTATTCATCGACACCTTGAGTGTGAGGTCTATCTGTTGGCCGATATACATTTCCATGGCTGATATCTCCGCCCTGACAGTCACATGAGCCAAAGCAGACAAATATATGCCACAAAGCAATGATATAAGCAACAATCGTTTCATTTCATAATTATTTTCATGCTCTTTTATCAAAAAGCATCATCAGTTTTTTTACATAATCCTCAGATGTCGCAACGGAAATGTAATCTACATTGCACCTGGTGAAGGTATGTTTCAGTTCATTCTGTCGCTGCATCCAATATGCGGTATGTGCCATCCGTAATCTTTTGCTAGACGTGTCTATCAGCATCTCATGACCCGTCTCGGCATCACGAACTTGCAACAGCCCCACATTCGGCAATTCTTTAGCCCGTTGGTCATATATCTGTATGGCTACGATATCATGTTTGCGATTAGAAATGTTCAACACATCATAAAATGAAGAACGGACATAGAAATCGCTCAAGATAAAAGCCGTGCACTTACGTTTCATCACTCTTGTGAGAAATTCGATGGCCATGCCAACATCGGTCTTCAGACTTTGCGGATGGAAATCGAGCATCTCACGGATGATATGCAGAATGTGTTTTCTTCCTTTTTTCGGTGGTATATATTTCTCTATCTTATCCGAAAAGAACACCACGCCGATTTTGTCATTGTTCTGTATGGCGCTAAATGCCAATGTCGCTGCGATTTCTGTAGCCATGTCGCTTTTAGTTTGCTTGATGGTACCGAAATTCAACGAACCGCTAACGTCAACCAAGAGCATGACGGTGAGTTCGCGCTCCTCTTCAAAGACCTTGACATATGGGTGATTAAATCGGGCAGTCACATTCCAATCTATATCTCTGACATCATCGCCAAACTGGTATTCCCTGACCTCCGAAAACGCCATACCACGCCCCTTGAACGCCGAATGATATTGTCCGGCAAAGATATTTCGACTAAGACCACGTGTCTTAATCTCTATCTTTCTCACTTTCTTCAAGATATCGGAAGTTTCCATCATGTATTCCTATAATGAAAGAGAACAAACGTATGATTACCAGCCCATTATGGCACCTCTACCTTGTTAACAATCTGGCTGACAATCTGCTCGGCTGTGACATTTCCAGCCTCGGCCTCATAAGAAAGACCGATGCGGTGACGCAGCACATCGTGAGCCACTGCACGAACATCCTCAGGTACGACGTATCCGCGATGCTTAACAAAAGCATAGGCACGGGCAGCCTTAGCCAAATTGATACTGGCACGAGGTGAACCGCCAAAGGTAATCAGGTCTTTCAACTCATTAAGACCATAACGCTCAGGATAACGAGTTGCAAATACCAAATCAGCAATATATTGCTCGATTTTTTCGTCGATGTAGACCTGTCTGACAACAACTCGGGCATCCATGATTTCCTTTGCAGTAATGACAGGAGCCACCGCGGGAAGACTTCCGTGAAGGTTTTCGCGGATAATGAGTTTCTCTTCTTGTATGGTGGGATAATCGATGAGAACTTTGAGCATGAAACGATCCACCTGAGCCTCAGGCAGTGGATATGTACCTTCTTGCTCAATTGGGTTTTGAGTAGCCATCACCAAGAATGGCTCGGGCAGTTCGAAAGTGGCATCGCCGATGGTCACCTGATGCTCCTGCATGGCCTCAAGCAGAGCGCTCTGAACTTTAGCCGGTGCGCGGTTGATTTCATCAGCCAGAACGAAATTAGCGAACACAGGGCCTTTTTTTACTTGGAACTTCTCATCTTTCTGCGAATAAATCATCGTTCCGATGACATCAGCAGGAAGCAGGTCGGGGGTAAACTTGATTCTGCTGTATTTAGAGTCGATGAGTTGTGAAAGCGTTTTGATAGCCAACGTTTTCGCCAGGCCAGGAACGCCTTCCAGCAAAATATGCCCATCACTGAGTAAACCGATTAACAAAGAGTCTATTAAATGTTTCTGTCCAACGATGACACGGTCCATGCCCATAGTCAGATTAGTCAGAAAAGCGCTCTGCTCCTCTATTCTCAGATTCAACTCCCGAATGTCAATTGCTTCAGCCATAAGATTACTGTTTTATGATTATAATGTTTCTTTTGCTTAATTTGAACGCAAAAGTACTATTTTCAAAGGATGTATGCGAAAAATAGTGACTAAATAATATTAAAAAAGATTCCTAAAATTAAAGTTTTAAGAATCTTTTATCAAATATGGTCAAAAGTTGAGTTTTTTTGACATCGAAATGTCGGAAGAAGGATGTCTTCAGATGAAATCTTCGTCTTTATCAGCAGGCTTAGGGTTGTACTCTGTCAGGTATTCCAACAACAACTGTAGTGCTTTGGTCGTTGCTGCCATTAGGTTGATGTCGCGGCCCTGATCTTCAGTAAGAAGACCAGTGATAACGTTTTCTGCAGAACCACATGCAACCCAAATCGTACCTACAGGTATGTCTTTGGTTCCACCACCAGGCCCGGCGATGCCGGTCACTGCAACGGCATAGTCAGTGTTGAGCGTTTTAACAGCGCCTTTAACCATTTCTATGGCAACCTCCTCGCATACAGCGGTTTTCTCTTCTATTAGTTCAGCAGGGACACCGAGCAGATTTTCTTTGATTTCATTGGTATAGCATATAATGCCACCCTTAAAATAATCCGACGCGCCCGGGACAGCAATGATAGACTGTGCCACGTGGCCTCCTGTACAACTTTCTGCCGTGGCGAGCGTTTTGCCCGTAGCATAAAGATTTTCTTGGATTTCACGGCTTAAAATTTTATTTTCCAGTTCCATATTAATTTTGAGTTATTGAAACGTCACCTTAGAGAATGCAGGGGCATCTATGGTGCAATATTCTTTGTTCATAAATTTATAATAACCGGTGATGGCAATCATCGCCGCATTGTCTGTCGTATAACTGAATTTCGGTATGTAAATTTTCCATCCGAATCGTTTGGCATCTTCGTGGAACGCATTTCTGAGCCCGTTGTTAGCAGACACGCCACCAGCGACAGCCACATGTTTAATACCTGTTTGTTTGACTGCCTTTCGCAGTTTTTTCATCAATATATCAACGA
>CAMJAO010000152.1 GCA_946403615.1 uncultured Prevotellaceae bacterium | reverse complement strand
ATACTCAAGAGTGAGTGTTGAAGACAGCGTAAAGACAGCCCCCAAGCAGAAATAAATTTTTTTAATAAAATGAGAAAAGCAAAACCCAAAAAGCGCGTGGTCCTTCCCGATCCCGTGTACAATGACACCAAAGTGTCGAAATTCGTGAACCATCTCATGTACAGTGGCAAAAAGTCCATCTCTTATGAGATTTTCTACAATGCTCTTAATCTGGTTGAAGCCAAGATGGCAAAAGAGGAGAAACCCGCTCTTGACATCTGGAAGCAGGCTCTTGACAACATCACCCCGCAGGTGGAGGTGAAAAGCCGTCGTATCGGTGGTGCCACATTCCAGGTGCCTACTGAAATCCGTCCCGACCGCAAAGAGAGCGTGTCGATGAAGAACATGATCAACTTCGCTCGCAAGCGCGGAGGTAAGAGCATGGCTGAGAAACTCGCCGCTGAAATCATGGACGCATACAATAACCAGGGTGGAGCCTTCAAGCGTAAGGAGGACATGCACCGCATGGCTGAGGCTAACCGTGCTTTTGCCCACTTCAGATTCTAAGTAATTCAGGTTAACACAGGTAATATCGTATTTAAGGTAAAAAGAAAATGGCAAAGCAAGATTTACGCCTGACACGAAACATCGGTATCATGGCACATATCGACGCCGGAAAGACCACCACGTCTGAGCGTATTCTGTTCTACACAGGTAAAACGCACAAGATTGGCGAGGTGCACGACGGCGCAGCCACCATGGACTGGATGGCTCAGGAACAGGAACGTGGTATCACCATCACATCGGCCGCTACCACCTGTTACTGGGAATGGAACAGTAATAAATATAAGATCAACCTGATCGACACTCCGGGACACGTGGACTTCACCGCTGAGGTGGAGCGCTCACTCCGCGTGCTCGACGGCGCCGTGGCTACATATTCCGCAGCCGACGGTGTGCAGCCTCAGTCAGAGACTGTTTGGCGTCAGGCTGACAAGTATAATGTGCCCCGTATCGGTTACGTCAACAAGATGGACCGTTCGGGTGCCGACTTCTACGAGACAGTGCAGCAGATGCGCGACATTCTCGGTGCCAACCCCTGCCCCGTGCAGATTCCTATTGGTGCTGAGGAGAACTTCAAGGGTGTGATTGACCTCATCAAGATGAAGGCCATCGTGTGGAACGACGAGAGCATGGGTGCCGACTTCGACGTGGAGGAAATTCCTGCCAACCTCGTTGACGAGGCTGAGGAGTGGCGCGGCAAGATGCTTGAGTGCGCCGCCGATTTCGACGACGACCTCATGGAGAAGTTCCTCGAAGGTGAGGACATCCCCGAAGAGCAGATCATGGCTGCCCTGCGCAAAGGTACAGTGAGCATGCAGATCACTCCTATGGTGTGCGGTTCATCGTACAAGAACAAGGGCGTTCAGCCCCTGCTCGACTATGTCTGCGCATTCCTTCCCTCACCGCTCGACACCGAGGCCATCGTGGGCGAGAACCCCGAGACCGAGGAAGAAGAGTCACGCAAGCCCGCTGAAGACGAGCCTACTGCAGCCCTGGCGTTTAAGATTGCCACCGATCCCTACATGGGTCGCCTGGTCTTCTTCCGTGTCTATTCGGGTAAGGTGCAGGCCGGTTCGTATGTCTATAATCCCCGTTCGGGTAAGAAGGAGCGTATCAGCCGCCTGTTCCAGATGAACTCCAACAAGGAGATTCCTATGGAAAGCATCGACGCTGGCGATATCGGCGCAGGTGTCGGATTCAAAGATATCCACACTGGCGACACGCTGTGCGACGAGGGCCATCCCATCGTGCTCGAGTCAATGTCGTTCCCCGATCCCGTGATTGGTATCGCAGTGGAGCCGAAGTCGCAGGCCGACGTGGATAAACTGGGTATCGGACTGGCTAAACTGGCCGAGGAAGACCCGACATTTACCGTGCGCACTGACGAGCAGAGCGGACAGACCATCATCTCTGGTATGGGAGAGTTGCACCTCGATATCATCATCGACCGCTTGAAACGCGAGTTCAAGGTGGAGTGCAACCAGGGTAAACCCCAGGTCAACTACAAAGAGGCCATCACCAAGACAGTCACCAACCTGCGCGAGGTATATAAGAAGCAGAGCGGTGGACGTGGTAAGTTCGCTGACATCATCGTCAACGTGGGTCCTGTTGATCCCGACTTCAAAGAGGGCGGACTGCAGTTCGTCAACGAGGTCAAGGGTGGTAACATCCCCAAGGAGTTTATCCCCTCGGTGCAGAAGGGCTTTGAGAGTGCCATGAAGAACGGCGTGCTTGCCGGCTATCCCATGGACTCGCTCAAGGTGACTCTGGTCGACGGTTCGTTCCATCCGGTCGACTCTGACCAGCTGTCGTTTGAGATCGCTGCCATCCAGGCCTACAAGAGCGCATGCGTGAAAGCAGGACCGGTGCTCATGGAGCCTATCATGAAACTTGAGGTGGTGACACCCGAGGAGAGCATGGGCGACGTGATTGGCGACCTGAACAAACGCCGCGGTCAGGTGCAAGGCATGGACGAGGCCCGCTCAGGCGGCCGCATTGTGAAGGCCATGGTGCCGCTGTCAGAGACCTTCGGTTACGTGACTGCACTGCGTACCATCACCTCAGGACGTGCTACCAGTTCGATGGAGTACGACCACCACTCACCGCTGTCAAGTTCACTTGCCAAAGAGGTGCTCGAAGAGGTTAAAGGACGTGTTGACCTCGTTTGATTAGGTTTTAGGCTGAGTGTTTAGGGTTGAGTGCCCTTCCCGGAAAACTCCAAGAGCATTCTAATCATAAACCTCAAACCCCAAATCTCAAATCGCAAACCAAACCGGAGGCTCCGGCTGAGCATATGACTCTTTAGCCGACCTCCACCAAATAAATATTAACAAACAATTCAAACATTATCATGAGTCAGAAAATCAGAATCAAACTGAAGTCTTACGACCACAAATTGGTTGACAAGTCTGCAGAGAAAATCGTGAAAGCAGTGAAGGCTACTGGCGCCGTCGTGAGCGGTCCCATCCCCCTGCCCACACACAAACGTATCTACACCGTGAACCGTTCGACCTTCGTCAACAAGAAGGCTCGTGAGCAGTTCCAGCTGTCCGACTACAAACGCCTCATCGACATCTACAGTTCAACGGCCAACACCGTCGAGGCGCTGATGAAACTCGAACTCCCCTCAGGCGTAGAGGTAGAAATCAAGGTATAAGACCAGAAACCGATACCCGACTCCGTTTCTCCCTAATTGGAGAGAACAGCAGGGTAGGGTAGCAGGTGGATAGATACAACAGAGACGTCACCTTTCGAGGTGGCGTCTTTTTTTAGTGCTCTTTAATTCTTTTTTTCCGGAAATACCGGAGGTGAACGGTGCTTTATTCATTGGTGATAGTTAAATATTCTTAAATCTTTCAGTTTAAGACGTTGAGGTATTGCGTGGGTAATAAAATATGTGTACCTTTGCATCCGCTAAAGTGCGTATTGCGCTGGCTAAATGCTAACAATACATTGATAAAGAGCGACTTAACCTTCAATTGGGAAGAAGTGAGCGTTTCTTTTTAAGTGTTTTTTGTGGCTAAACAGCGAGGTTGCACTTAAAAAGAAACAGAATATATTCAAACTTTATTATTTTTTAATTTTAACTGAAATGCCAGGATTAATTGGAAAGAAAATCGGAATGACATCCGTTTTCAGTGCCGACGGCAAAAACGTGCCGTGCACTGTTATCGAAGCTGGTCCTTGTGTTGTCACACAGGTAAAGACCGTCGAGAAGGACGGTTACAAGGCCCTTCAGTTGGCTTTCGGCGAGGCTAAGGAGAAAAACACCACCAAAGCCATGCTCGGAATCTACAAGAAGGCCGGGACAACACCGAAAAAGCACTTGGCCGAGTTCAAATTTGATGAGGAGTACAACCTCGGCGACGTCATCACTGTCGATATCTTCGACGGCGAGACTTATGTAGATGTCGTGGGTACTTCTAAAGGTAAAGGATTCCAGGGCGTGATGAAACGTCATGGATTCGGTGGTGTGGGACAAGCCACACACGGACAGGACGACCGCGCCCGCAAACCGGGTTCTATCGGTGCCTGCTCCTACCCTGCTAAGGTGTTCAAGGGAATGCGCATGGGCGGCCACATGGGTGGCGACCGCGTGACAACCCAGAATCTGCGAGTGTTAAAAGTCATACCTGAGCACAACCTCCTCCTTGTGAAAGGTTCAGTGGCCGGGTGCAATGGTTCAACCGTCTTAATTCAGAAATAATGGAAATTAACGTTTTAAATATCAATGGTCAGGAGACCGGAAGAAAGGTTACGTTAAACGAAGAGATCTTCGGTATTGAACCTAATGACCACGTGCTTTATCTCGACGTGAAGCAGTATCTCGCCAACCAGCGCCAAGGCACTGCCAAGGCTAAGGAGCGCAGCGAGCATGCAGGCTCAACCCGCAAACTCGGCCGTCAGAAAGGCGGTGGCGGTGCACGTCACGGTGACATCAACTCACCCCTGCTGCGCGGTGGTGGCCGTGTCTTCGGTCCCAGACCCCGCGATTATCGCTTCAAACTCAACAAGAAAGTGAAAGTGCTCGCACGCAAGAGCGCCCTCTCGTACAAGGCTCAGGAGAATGCTATCATCGTTGTTGAGGATTTCAACTTCGAAGCACCCAAAACTAAAGATTTCTTAAATATTATTAAAAATCTGAAAGTCGACGGTAAGAAGCAACTCTTCCTTTTGCCGGAATCTCAGAAAAACGTATATTTGTCGGCTCGTAACTTACAGCGTACTGAAGTCATGATCGCAAATCTGCTCAATGCTTACAAAGTTTTGAATGCAGACGTATTGGTCGTGACCGAAAATTCGTTGAAGGCCATCGACTCGATCTTAACAAAATAATCAAGGAGAAAGTAGAAAAATGGCTATTATCATCAAACCCCTGGTCACTGAGAAGATGACCAAGATTACAGACAAGATGCCTAACCGCTTCGGCTTTATCGTGCGTCCTGACGCCAACAAACTCCAGATTAAGCAAGAAGTCGAGAGCCTCTATAATGTCACTGTGACCGATGTGTGCACCATGCGTTACATGGGCAAACGCTCACAGCGCTACACCAAGGCCGGTCTCATCTGCGGCCACAAGAGCGCTTTCAAAAAGGCTATCGTTACCCTGAAAGAGGGTGAAACAATCGATTTTTACAGCAATATTTAAATAAGAAATGGCAGTACGTAAATTAAAACCGGTAACTCCGGGACAAAGACACAAAATTATTGGTACGTTCGAGGATATTACTGCATCCGTACCAGAGAAGTCTCTCGTTTTCGGTAAACGCTCTACCGGAGGTCGAAACAACTCCGGAAAAATGACTGTCCGCTATATGGGCGGCGGCCACAAGAGAAAGTATCGTATCATCGACTTTAAACGTGAGAAAGATGGTGTTCCAGCCATAGTAAAGACTATTGAGTATGACCCGAACCGCTCGGCTCGCATCGCTCTGCTTTTCTATGCTGATGGTGAAAAACGTTACATTATTGCTCCTAACGGACTGCAGGTAGGCCAGCAGCTCCTCTCAGGTCCCGATGCCGCTCCTGAGGTGGGTAATGCTCTTCCTCTTGCCAACATACCCGTGGGTACGGTCGTTCACAACATCGAACTCCGTCCCGGACAGGGTGCTCTGCTCGTTCGTTCGGCTGGTAATTTTGCTCAGTTGACTTCTCGT
>CAMJAO010000151.1 GCA_946403615.1 uncultured Prevotellaceae bacterium | reverse complement strand
CTCGGTACGACGGTTTTCAAGACCGTTGTAATCGACCACTCTACCATCTCTCCAATGATGCAAAAACAGCGGTTGGTCGTTTAAGCGGGTGCAAAATTAGTGATTTTTGATGAAATGATGAAATATTGTGGAAGAAAAATGATGGCGTTTGCAATTATTAACAATATTCGCCAATCTGGCAGTTCGGATGCCAAATTGGCTTAACTGGTGTCAATCTGGCATGAAAATGTTTATGGGCATGAAAATTGCATCATAACGGGTGAGCACCGAACGGTGACGGACGTCAGAAACGGTCATCATCTGCTAAGGTGCTCAACAACATGTTTCACTAAAATATAATTGGAGGTATTGATTATGTTACCAGTAATGTTTAAAAACAGTTGGTTCCCGACAGTATTTGACGATTTTCTGAACAGTGACTTCATGCCTCGCGCCAACAGCACGGCACCCGCAGTCAATGTGAAGGAAGACGAGAAAGCCTACACAATGGAAGTGGCTGCTCCTGGCATAAAAAAGGAGTACTGCCGTGTGAGTATTAACGACGAGGGCAACCTCTGCATCGCCATCGAGAACAAGATGGAGCACAAGGAAGAGAACAAGAAACAACACTATCTGCGTCGTGAATTTTCATACTCGAATTACGAACAGAACTACACGTTGCCTGATGACGTGGTGAAGGATCAAATCTCTGCGAAGGTCGACGGCGGTATCCTTACCGTAGTTCTGCCGAAGACCGAGAAAGAGGAGAAGAACACCGCGAAAGCCATTGAGGTGTCGTAAGATGGTAAATAAAAAGAAGTCGCAATGGTGAGGGCTCAAAATAATATTGCGGATAAAAGAGTAGAAGCCATATTTGATGTGAACCCCAGAAGTCGGACAAACTTCTGGGGTTTACTATTTGTCATTCTCAATTCTTCATCGCATAGCGACCATTCCTCATTCCTCCGGTTCCACATGCACTGCCACATGGGTCTCTTTGCCGTAGCGTTGCTTCAGCAGGTCTTCCACTTCTGTAGCTTTGTCATGGGCTTCTCGCAGGGTCATGTCGCCATCCATCAGGATATGCAGTTCGATGGCGTAATGATTACCCAGACGGCGTGTGCGCAAGTCATGTGGCTGGGCCACTCCCTCCACCGTACCGGCCAATGACAGAATCTCGTTTTCCACGGCTTCTGGCAATGACCGCTCCATCAGGTCACCGATGCCGTCGCGCAACAGACCAACCGCCACTTTCCCGATAAACAGTCCCACTACGACCGATGCCACAGGGTCTAGAACCGTCCAGCGCTGACCCAAGAATATAGCACCGCCGATGCCCACGGCTGTGCCGATTGATGACAGTGCGTCGCTGCGGTGATGCCATGCGTTCGCTTCCACGGCTTGTGAGTTCAACTGACGCGCTTTCACCATCGAATAGCGATAGACCGCCTCTTTCAGTACCACTGACAAAAGTGCGGCCCATAAAGCTAACATACCTGGAGCGGCTAACTCCTCACCATTGAACCATGCGGCAACCTTCTTCACACCACCATACAAGATGCCGAAAGCCACTACCAGCAGAGCTATGCCGATGCTCGTCATCGCCAGTGTCTCGAATTTGGCATGACCATAGTCGTGCGACTTGTCTGTCGGCTTGCCACTGATGTGGACGAACACCAGCACGATGACATCGGTCACAAAATCCGACAAAGAATGTACCGCATCAGCCAGCATCGCGGCACTGTGTCCTACGATGCCCGCCACGAATTTGAAGAGCAACAGTATCACATTTACCGCGCTCCCCACAAGTGTCACTTTGTATATCTCTTTCTGTCTCTCTGCCATTATGAATAGACAATTCAATAGCCTTCCCTAGGGTAGGGTATATTTTTCATATATCCGATATATGTGCCACAAAAATACAAAAATACCATGACAAACCAACAACTTCGCCAACTATTTTTTGCGAGTGTGGGAGATTATGTATAAATTTGCACCAACACTTCTCCTCATCTCCTATCATTCCCATCATACCCATCACCCCCAATCTCCCAAACAACTAACCCCCAAACCACCAATCATGAAAAAAACAATATGGCTGTTCGTGGCCTTTATGTCAAGTCTGACTGTTCAAGCGCAGAATGTGAAGATTGAGTTTTTCACCCCCTCCATCGTGCATGTGGTGAAACTGTCCGACGCGTCTGCCACCCCGGAAAAAAGCATGGTTGTGACCGCCAAACCCGAGGATGTGGCTGTGAAGAAGAACGGCAACTCACTGTCAAGCAATGAGTTGACCGTACGACAAGACCCGAAGACGGGCGCCCTCACTTTCCTCGACAAGAAAGGTCGTGTGCTGCTTCGTGAGAAAGACTGCTCGTTTGAACAACGCACCACAGGAAATGATGCAGGCAAGTGGACCATACGACAGACTTTCACCCTCGACAAGGATGAGCCGGTCTATGGACTGGGCACCATCCAAAACGGGAAGATGAATCGCCGTGGTGAGCATAAACGCATGGAACAATCCAATCTCGAGGATTTCCAAAATGTCTTGCAAAGCATCAAGGGGTGGGGCTTGTACTGGGACAATTATTCACCCACGATTTTTGATGATGATGCGTCGGGCATGTCGTTCACTTCTGAGGTGGGATGTGCCATCGACTATTATTTCATGTATGGCGGTTCGGCCGACGGTGTTATCGCTCAGGTCCGCCATCTGACAGGCGATGTGCCGATGTTCCCGTTGTGGACTTTTGGCTATTGGCAGTCGAAAGAGCGCTATAAGACCAGCCGCGAGTTGCTTGGCATCGTCGATAAATACCGTGAGTTGCAGGTGCCGCTCGATGGCATCATCCAAGACTGGCAGTACTGGGGCTCGAACTATTTGTGGAACGCGATGGACTTTCTGGCTGAGGAATATGCCGACGGCAAACGGATGATAGATCAGGTACACCAGAAAAACGCACATTTCATGATTTCCATTTGGGCCAGTTTCGGTCCTATGACACAAGCATACCGCCAATTGAAGGAGAATGACCTGCTTTATGACTTCGAGACCTGGCCGCAAAGCGGATTGTCGCATATTTGGCCGCCGAGAAAGGATTATCCTTCTGGTGTGCGTGTTTACGACGCTTTCAGTCCCAAGGCGCGCGACATTTATTGGCAAAACTTGAAACGGTTGTTCGACTATGGCACCGATGCTTGGTGGATGGATTCTACCGACCCCGATTTCTTCGATCCGAGAGAGTCCGACTATGAACACAAGGCAGGGCAGGAGGGCGGCACATGGCGCTCACTGCGCAATGCTTTCCCCTTAGCCACAGTGCGTGGTGTATATGAGGCTCAACGCAAGGTGTCGGCCGACAAACGTGTCTTCATTATGACACGCTCAGCATTCGCCGGACAGCAGCACTATGGGTCGAACATGTGGAGTGGCGACGTGGCTTCTTCATGGGACATGTTGCGCAAACAAATACCAGCCGGATTGAGTTTCTCGCTCACTGGCGATCCCAATTTCAATACCGATATCGGCGGCTTCTTCTGCAGTTCGTACAACACGCGCGGACCAGCCTCGGCGCCGCGCAACCCCCAGTATCAGGAGTTGTATGTCCGCTGGATGCAATACGGACTGTTTTGTCCTGTCTTCCGCAGTCATGGCGCAGATGCCCCGCGCGAAATATGGCAGTTCGGACAGAAAGGCGAACCTGTATATGACGCCATTGAGAAGATGATTCGCCTGCGTTATCGCCTTATCCCTTATCTCTACAGCACTGCATGGCAGGTCACTTCGGCCAACGCCAGTTACCTGCGTCCCCTGTTCAGCGATTTTGCCAACGACCGCAATGTGTGGGAGATGACCGACGAGTTTATGTTCGGACAGAGCATACTTGCTGCACCCATTGTCATTCCGCAATACACCGACGAGAAGGTCATTCGTGAGGATGCCATGACGGGTTGGGACCGCAAAGACCGCGCTGAGAGAGATGATGCCAAGACGGTGGCATGGAACGAGGAGAAAACCGCACAGAAATATTTGCCCAAGGGTGCCGACTGGTATGACTACTGGACCAACCGGCGTCTCAAAGGCGGGCAGAAGGTGACCGTGCAGACTGCTCTCGACCGTGTGCCGATGTTTGTGCGTGCAGGCAGCATCCTGCCTCTTGCCCCTGAGATGCAATATGTGGGCGAGAAATCGTGGGACAACCTTGAGATACGTGTCTATCCCGGTGCCGACAGCTCCTTCACTCTCTATGAGGACGAGGGCGACAACTATAATTACGAACATGGCCAATATGCTACCATCCTCTTCCAATGGAACGACAAAGGCCGCACACTGACCATCGGCAAGCGCCAAGGGCAATATCCCGGCATGTTGCAGACCCGTTCATTCACCATCGTCACTCCCGACGGCAAACAACAAACCATCAACTATAACGGCACTGAGCAGCAGGTGAAACTTTAAAGCAAACAAGTGTATTTACTCGGTAACTGACTTTTGTGGTTACTGAGTGTAAAACAGCATATAATGAAATCCCTGATTCTTTTGCGGTTTCAGGGATTTTTTGTATATTTGCAACGTATTTATCCGACACAAAATCATGTCACACATTATCACTTACACCGAAGAGATTGAAGAACACGGATATTGTCAGGAACGTCCTGGGTTGCATACGGGCGATAAGTATCTGTATGAAGTGGATGGGAAAAAACGATTGCGTATCGTCCGATCTGTCGTTTTTGACAAGTATGTATGGGAGAATGTAGCCCAGTGGACCACTATTATAGAGGAATATTTCGAGGAGGAATATACGCTTACCACAGTTCTTGTCAATTACGGACAGCCTGACCAGAAAGAGATACCCGTTTTCGTGGCGGATGGAATGGTAGGTGTGCTGTCGTGCGACAAAGATTTGGTCTGTGGCGAACTGATCATCCCCTCAAGGCGATTTAACACCGTTGTAAAAGGTGTAGCAACGTTTGGTTTCTATGACTGCCGGCATCTGACGAAAGTTATCTTCGATGCGCGGGTGGTGATAGCCTGTCACTATGCCTTCGCCAATAGTGGCGTCAAGGAATTGGTCTTCAACGATTTGACTCCGGTGCTGTTACACATGACGTCTGTCGACGGCTGTGAGCATCTCCCCAAGTTCGACAAGTTGTTCGACCGTCCATTCAAGGGCAAATATCTGTTTCGTGGTGGCGAGGCCTTTGATGATTGGGAGAAAGAACTGATAGAACTGCATTTTTTGAACAAATAAAACATTTACTAGACGATGACGAATTGGAATGAATTGTATGACTTGGCGTTGCAAATCGCAATTAGGGCGCATGAGGGGCAAAAAGACAAGTCGGGGCGCGACTATGTGATGCATCCCATACGGGTGGCAGAGCGTTGCAAGGACCCGAGGGCAAAGATTGTGGCGTTGCTCCATGATACCGTCGAGGACACCGATGTGACTCCAGATTATTTGCGCGGTCAGGGATTTCCTGAGGATATTATTGCGGGCGTGCTTTCTGTGACCAAACGTGAGGGGGAGTCATATGAAGATTTTGTTGCTCGTGCAGCAAAGAACCCCCTTGGCAAAGAAGTGAAGCGGGCCGATTTGGAGGACAATATGGACATCCGCCGGTTAAAGGAAATTACGGATGGGGATGTGGTCCGGTTGCGGAAATACCTACGTGCATGGCAAAGCTTGAATGGCTGATTCTCACATGCTAACGCTCAAGGGATTATCGTTA
>CAMJAO010000150.1 GCA_946403615.1 uncultured Prevotellaceae bacterium | reverse complement strand
TGGTGCTCACCTCGTCATCGACCATGACGCTCGACCTCATCTACCGCGACAAGAAATCCTTGCCCGGCGAGGTGCAGGAGGGCAGCATCGACGACGAAGTGTCAGAAAAGGTGGAGCATCGTAAAGTGGTGGTGATGCGCGTATTGATAGTGTTCTTCATCGTCATCTCGTTGTTCATCGCGTTGAATCCACCGACATTCATCGCCCAACTGATGGGTATCTCATGGGGAGCCCTGGCCGGAGCCTTCCTCGCTCCGTTTATGCTCGGACTGTACTGGCGTGGTGTGACGACTGCCTCCGTGTGGGCGTGCTTTATCTGGGGCGTTGGTTTCACGGTGGTCAATATGCTGCTGGGCAACCCGATTAACCCCATCAACTGCGGAGCCATAGCCATGTTGGGCGGATTCCCCATCGTGTGGATTGTGAGCCTGCTCACCCCGAAGATGCCGAATAATATCGTCGACAGCATTTTCGAGTGCTATAAGAAATAGCAAGCAGTCAGCAGTTAAGCCAATCTTAGCTTAACTGCTGACTGCTTTTGTATTATAATGCATAAACCCCTAAACCATGAAACACCGAAGCACACTATTGATGCTGTTCATTGCTGTCGTCGGTTGTCTGCCGGCAATGAGCCAAGAACATGTCATTTGCTATCCCGAAAACGGAACTGTCAATGTGAATGTGGATACCCATTTGTCGCTGACCTTCGACGGCGAGGTGACGTTGGGCGATAAGGGCTGTATACGTGTATTTGATAAGCAGAACGGAAAACTGGTGGACATGCTCGACCTGAGCATCCCTCCAGGACCGACTAAAGGGCAACCCGGCAATCCCGATGCTATCTACACCCCTGTGCCTTACGTCTATACCTCGACAGGCATCACCAACCGCAACACACGTCCCGGCACGCCGTCAGGGGCTGCCCGGGAGGTGAAAGAGAACTACCAGCGTACCATCATCGGCGGATTCAGCGACGCTTTCCATTTCTATCCCGTCATCATCCATGGCAATAAAGCCACCATCTATCTGCACCACAATCTGTTGGATTATGGCCGAGAGTATTATGTGACGATAGACAAGGGCGTTTTTAAAGGTTTCGATGGTATTAAAGGCAAGAAAGCATGGACATTCCGTACCAAAGAGAAAGCGCCCGACAAGAGCCGGCGCATGGTAACCGTGGCAGCCGACGGTTCAGGCGATTTTTCGACCGTACAAGGGGCGATGGACTGGGTGCCCGACTTCATCAGCAATGAGGCGGAGCGCATCACGGTGAAAGTGAAAAACGGCGACTACGAGGAACTGGTTTATTTCCGCAACAAGCGATATGTGACCATCGAGGGAGAGTCGCGCGACGGTGTGTGCATCCATTATCCCAACAATGAGGTGTTCAACCCCCATCCAGCAGACATTAAGACCAATGAGGTGAAAGGCACTTTCCCCTCGCGCCGCGCCGCTTTTGCCGCCGACAACTGCTTGCACATGGTGTTACGCCACCTCACACTCAAGACCGACTGCCACGGACAGGCCGAGGGGCTTTTGCTCAACGGCGACTACAACTACGCCGAGGATGTGCATATCATCGGGTCGGGCGACGCGTTGCAGGTGAACGGCAGCACGTATTGGCTCAATTGCGTGATTGACGGCGAAGGTGACACCATCCTCGGGCGCGGACCGTCGTTTTTCAACCACTGTGCCATTTCGAGTTACGGCGCCTTCATGTGGATACGCAATACCGAGGAGAATCACGGCAACATCTTCTTTGACTGCACCTTCAAAGCACTGAACAACGATGCCGTCATCGCACGTCTGCCTGACAACAAAGGCAAGAACTATCCTCATGCCGAGGTGGTACTCATCAACTGCACTCTCGACGGTGTGCCATCAGAGGGTTTCGGTCCCATTGACGACAGTGCCTCCACTGCCACCCTGCTGGAGTTCAACAGCCACGACCCACAGGGCCGCCTGGTTGATATCAGCCGTCGCCATCCGATTGTCAAGCAGTTGCACCCCCTGCTCGATGCTGCCGTCATAGCCCGTTATTGTGACGCCAACTATGTGCTGGGATGGAACGCGCCCTTCTGACGCTATGGGGGGCTCTGTGCAGGCGGTAAAACCCTGAAAAATATTACGAAAGTGACACCATGGGAGATGAAAACTTATATGGTGAATATAAACATTTGAAATGCGATTATCTCGAAATAAAAAACCTGAAACACAAAGCATCGGGATTCCCAATGAACGACTACTTAAGTCTGATTGCGAATCCCGATGAAATAGTAATTACTCCTTTCCCTCGGAAAGGGATGGAGTAGGGGTTTCAAAACGCCTTCTTTGCCTGCTCCAATACATCAATGACGCGGTCGCACCACTGGTCGAAGTCGGGGTCGGCCTCTTGGCATTCGGGATGGCGCAAGATGTAATCGATGCAGCGGCGAGCGCCCTCCTCGAAACGCACGGTGGTCTGGAATCCCGGCACGGCGCGTTTGAGTTTGGCACAGTCGAAGACCACCGTCACCGCCTTGTCGCCGATAAGGTTGCCCTCCAGGTCGTATTCCTTCGGAGCCACGGCCATGAGAAACTCCGATGACACATGATACAGTTTCGCCTTCACACCTAGTGCATCAGCCACTGCGGTGTAAATCTGGTCCCATGTGAGCGATTCGTCGTTCATGATTTGGAAAGCCTCGCCGATGGCATGTGGATTGCCGAGCAGGCCGATAAAACCACGGGCAAAGTCACCGTTCCACGTCATGGTCCATAGTGAACTTCCGTCGCCATGCACCAGCACGGGTTTGCCTTCTATCATGCGGCGGAGCACTTGCCAACTGCCTTTCAGACCATGCAGGCCTAAGGGCACGCTACGCTCGCAATAGGTGTGGCTGGGGCGCACGATGGTGACGGGGAACCTTTCCTCGCGATACCATTTCATCAACATTTCTTCACAGGCTATCTTGTTGCGTGAGTACTCCCAATGGGGGTTAGCCAGAGTGGTGCCTTCGGTGATGACATGGCTGCGCGCGGGCTTATGATATGCCGACGCTGAACTGATAAACACATACTGGCGGGTGCGGCCGGCGAAGAGGCGGTGGTCGCGCTCCAATTGGTCTGTGGTAAATACGATGAAGTCGCATACGGCGTCAAACGTCATGTCGCCCAGCAAACGAAGCACCTCGGCCTCGTCGTTGATGTCCACTGTGATTTGCTTCACGTTTGCAGGCACCTCGTCTTTGCGGTTGCCACGGTTGAGAAGCCATAATTCATGTTCGCTGTCCGCCAATTGGCGTGTGATGGCCGAACTGATTGTTCCTGTGCCACCGATAAATAGGATTTTCATGTCGGTAAGTGTAATTGTTTCTTAATAGATTGTGCAAAGATAACGATTTTTCCTTATTTTTTAAAATGTTTTCGAGGGGTACTCTTAAGAAAATGAAATTTCTTTTGTGCAGAGACCTATAAATCGGGATAATTGACTAAATTTGCACCCGAAAAGCGGGAAAGGAGGGTTGTCAACCCCCTCCGTAGGTATAGTGTGGCATTGCTGCCTGCCTTTCCGCATTGAAGAATGAATAGAAAATGGGTGATATTAGCGTTCCTGCCCGCCTTGTTGAGTATCTTGGCGGGAGGGGCTATGACGTCGCAATCCTCGGGAAGGACTGCGCGCTATGTCCGTGCCGCCGCTAAGGCTGATACCACCGACACCAATATCCTTAGAAACGCATTGGTCGACACGTTCTCGCTCTCGACACTTGACGATCCCTTCACATTGCCGCCTTTCGAGGACGACACCATCACGGCGCCGCTTGATGAAGATAATCTTACTTTCAAGCCCGACACGGCACAGATGGACTCGCTTCACCGGGCCATCTACCGCCACAACCAACTTGTTGACGACAGCATACGTCTCGACTCGCTGACCCGTGCCGGAGCCAACGGCATCGAGTCGCCCGTGAGATATTCCGCCAAGGACTCTCTGGTTTATATCGCCAGCACCAAGACCGCGCACCTCTACGGTTCGTCAGATGTCGATTACCAGAGCATCAACGTGAAGAGTGAGAAGATCTTCATGAGTCTGGACAGCAACCTGGTGTATGCCACGGGTGTGGCCGACAGCACCGAGGAGAAAGGCTTGCGCGGAGTGCCTAAAGTGAAATGGGGCAATGACGAGTATGAACTCGACACGATTCGTTTCAACTTTAAATCGAAGGTCGGTGTCATACGCAATGTCTATACCGAACAGGAAGACGGTTTCCTGCGCAGTCAGAAGGCCAAGCGCGATAACGAAGGCAATCTCTATTTGCAGCGAGGCACTTACACCACATGCGACTTGGAGCATCCCGACTTCTACATCGCCTTGTCGCGTGCCAAAGTGCGTCCCGGCAAGGACGTGGTCTTCGGACCGGCTTATCTCGTCGTGGCGGATGTGCCGTTGCCACTGGCCATCCCTTATGGATTCTTCCCCTTCACGAAAAATTATTCCAGCGGACTGATCATGCCCACCTATGGCGATGAGAGCAGCCGCGGTTTCTACCTGCGCGACGGCGGTTATTATTTCGCCATCAGCGATAAGTGGGACCTGAAATTGCTGGGTGAGATATATACGAAAGGCTCGTGGGGCGTGAGCGTGGCATCGAACTATGTGAAGCGTTACCGCTATAGCGGAAGCCTCTATGCCTCATACCAAGACACGCGCACCGGCGACAAGGGCATGCCCGACTACCAGAAACAGGAGAGTTTCAAGATACAATGGACTCACCGTCAGGATCCGAAAGCCAACCCCTTCAGCACGCTCTCAGCCAGCGTCAACTTCGCCACGACCAGTTATGAGCGCAACAATCTGACTGGTATGTACAACCCGCAGGCGATGACGCAGAGCACACGTACATCGTCGGTGAACTGGACTACCAACTTCTCCAGTCTTGGCATGTCAATCAGTGCGGAGACCAGCATAGCGCAAAACATGCGCGACTCGATTATCGACTTGAAACTGCCCGAACTAAGTATTACCGTCAACCGTTTCTATCCCTTCAAACGCAAGAATGCGGCAGGCAAGGAACGGTGGTATGAGACGATATCGCTGAGTTATACCGGACGGTTGAGTAACTCCATCAAGACGAAAGAGAATAAACTGCTGAAGTCAAACCTTGCCCGTGACTGGAAAAACGGCTTCATGCACTCCATTCCCATCAACAGCAATTTCACGGTGTTGGATTACATCAACGTGAACCCTCAGATCAGCCTGAATGACCGTATGTATCTGATGAAGGTGCATCGCAGATGGGATCCGGAGGCTCAACGCGAGGTGAACGATACCACATACGGTTTCCACAATGTATTTGACTGGAACATGTCAATCAATGCGTCGACCAAACTCTATGGTTTCTATATACCCAACCGGAAAATTTTCGGCGACAAGATAGAAGCCGTGCGCCACGTATTCACCACGAAGGTGGGATTTAGTTATGCTCCGGATTTCAGTGCCTCGCGCTATGGTTATTATGAAACATATCAGAAGACCGATGCCGACGGCAATGTGTCGCTCGTGGAGTATTCTCCCTATCAGGGTTTTCTTTATGGCGTACCTGGGACAGGAAAGACTGGCCGTCTGACTTTTGACATCTCCAACAACATCGAGATGAAAATCAAGACAGACAAAGACAGCACAGGTGTCAAGAAAATCAGCATCATCGATGAGTTGGGCGCAAATATGTCGTACAACTTCGCCGCCAAACAGCGCCCTTGGAGT
>CAMJAO010000149.1 GCA_946403615.1 uncultured Prevotellaceae bacterium | reverse complement strand
ATTATCCATCCCAGACCTTGGGAGTGGCATGATGTGGCCGATCTCAACTATGACAATCGTGATATGCGTGATGCCATGATTGATGCCATGGCGTTCTGGGTAAAGGACTGTGGTATCGATGGCTTCCGTTGCGATGTGGCCGACGGTGTGCCCGCGGATTTCTGGAAAGAGGCCATCGACACCTTGCGTAAGGCTGCCGGCAAGCGTAAAATCGTGATGCTGGCCGAAGGCAAGCGCGTGGATAACTTCACCGTGGGTGGATTCGATATGAATTACGGTTGGGACTACAAAGACTCATTGGTAAATGTGTTCAACAAAGGCTATAGTGTTGAGAATCTGATAGCAGCCGATAAGGCGGAGTATGACAGCCTGCCAGGCGGCAAGGTGAAACTGCGCTTTACCACCAACCATGACCACTCCACAGAAATCACTCCCGTGAAAGAGTTTACCAACGAACGTGGGTCGATGGCTGCTTATGTCGCCTCGGTCTTCCCGCATGGAGGAGCGCTCATCTATGGTTCACAAGAGGTGGGTTATGAGAATCCCATCAATTTCTTCCAATATGTGCCTGTTGACTGGACGGCTCATGCTGACCTCTACAAGGAATATCAGCATCTGATAGGCCTGTACAATGACAATCCCGCATTGCGCAAAGCACAGCCTAAATTCTACCCCGATCATGATATCCTTCTCGTGGAGAAAGCCGAAGGAAAAGACTGCTTCCTCATCGCCGTAAATGTACGCAATCAAGAAGCGAAAATGGCATTGCCCGACGAATGGAAATCTGCAAAAACAACAGACCTGCAAGACGGCAAGCCCTTCGAGCTCCAAGACTCACTCCGCCTACAACCGTTTGAGTATAAGATTCTAAAAAAGAATTAGTCGGAACCCTTCAAACAACGGATGTCACGGTTGAAACGGATTGTCATATGAAATAATATAATATCCGTCTCATTCGTGACATCCGCTGCTTTTATGCCTTAGTGTTTAGTGTTTTCACCCCTCATTCTAATTCGTATAGTTCGGGAAATTACTTCCTTTAGTCAGTGGGCCTGCGACAAATCTCGTAGTCCTTAATGTGAATCCGTTTTATCGGTGACATCCGTTGTTTTACAAGAACGGTGCCAGCAGATGTGCGAACCATCCGCGGAACTTCTGCCATGGGGTGCGGAATTTATCCCATGATTCGGGTGTCAGAAGGAATGACTGCTGTTTGTCGCGGTTGAACATGTCGCAGAGCTGCTGCGTCACATGGGGGTCGATGATGACGGCATTTTCCTCATAATCCCAACTCAGACTGCGTGCGTTGAGATTGGCACTGCCAATCGTGCAGAAACGTCCGTCGACCATGATGACTTTCGTGTGGTGGAATCCCGGTTTGTAAATCCATACCGTGGCACCATGCTTCATCAACCGGTGGGCATTGTAAAAACCGCAGTCGGGTGTCAGGGGAATGTCGCTCTTGGCAGACAACATGATTTCTACCTTCACGCCACGTTTCACCGCATTGCGCAGAGCGCGTTTCAGTTTGCCGTTCAGGGTGAAATAGGGGTTAATCAGTTTGATGCTGTCTTTCGCGTCATTGATGGCATTGACGTAAAACTGCCGGATGATTTTATTCGAAGTGTGAGGCTCACGGTTGATGATGCCCACCATTTTCGAACCCGCATTGGCGGTGGTGTCGGGTTTCAGACCGGTGATATAGTCGGTGTTGCCCAATCCGCGGTAGTATTGCGGTCCGTGGACATCCTGTCCTGTCACCTTCTTCCATGCCTTGAGGAAGATGGCTTGCAGGGTATTCACCTCGTCGCCCTCTATTCGGCAGTGCATGTCGCGCCATTCGCCCACCACCTCGGTGCCGTTGATGTAATAGTCTGCCACATTCATGCCGCCTGTGTAGGCTATCTTACCGTCTATAATCACGATTTTGCGGTGGTCGCGCGAAAACACATGATTGATCCACGGAAAAATGATGGGGTCGAACTCATATATCTCGATGCCGCGTTTGCGGATGCTCTTGATGTGGCGGTTTTTCAGTGGGCGGTTGTTCGAGGAGTTGCCGAAGGCATCATACAGCGCGCGCACCTCAACACCAGCCGCAGCACGTTCTGCCAACAGGTCGAAGAGCAGCGATGCGATGGAGTCGTTGCGGAAATTGAAGTATTCCAGATGGATGCTTTTCTGTGCTTGCCGTATGGCGGTAAACATATCGTCAAACTTCTCCTGCCCCGACTCCAACAGCGTCACTGAGTTGTTGTGCGTGAACTTAACACCCTCCTCGCGCAACTGATTGACAATCAGTGAATCCGATGTCTGAGCCGTCGCCGTGATGACGCAGAGCCAAAGAAGAATAATATGTCTAAAACGCATAAAACTTACATTCTCAAGTCTTACACCATACATGAATAGTGGTCGACTACGCCGAGCAGATGGCGGTCGTCGTCAATCACAAGTACGGAGTGTATCTTATTGCGCTGCATGATGCGTTGTATCTCAGTGACTTTCGTTTCCGGCAACACACATTTCGGAGTCACGGTCATGATGTCACTCACGGTGTGGTCAAAGAATTCCGCCTGCCAGCGCTCCATTGCGCGGCGAATGTCGCCGTCGGTGATGAGCCCCGACACGCGGCCTTCGGTCAGCGTCACGCCCAACCCCAATTTGCCTTTCGACACAAGGATGATGGCTTCGCCCAGATGCATGTCTGCAGGTAGGATTGGCAGGTCATCGCTGCGCATCACATCGCGGGCAGTGGTCAGCAATCGTTTGCCCAATGAACCGCCGGGATGGAATTGTGCAAAGTCGCGTGGTTTGAACCCGCGCAATTGCATCAGCGCCACAGCCAGTGCGTCGCCCATGGCCAGAGCCGCTGTGGTACTGCTCGTAGGAGCGAGATTGAGCGGACAGGCCTCGCGGTCGACATGCACAAGAATGCAGGCGTCGCTGTATTTGGCCAACAACGAGTCGGGATTGCCGGTCATGGAGATGATGGGCACCTCCATGTGGAGTACCATTGGGATGAAGCGCAACAGTTCGTCGGTCTGACCTGAATTGCTCAGCGCCAGCACCACATCATCGTGCGTCATCACGCCTAAGTCGCCGTGATAGACGTCGAGCGGGTTGATGTAAAACGCCGGAGTTCCTGTGCTGGATAGCGTGGCGGCTATTTTCGCTCCTATGTGGCCGCTTTTACCCACGCCTGTGACGATTACCTTGCCTTTGCACTGGTAAATCATCTGCACGGCGCGCTCGAAATTGTCGTCAATCTGCGGTATCAAGTCGAGGATGGCCTGCGCCTCATCACGAAGACATTGGATGGCATATTCTTTTGTCATGTCTTATGATAGCAGTTTTGAAATGGTTTCTTCTAATTGGTTGAGATACAACATATTGGGACCGTCGCTCAAGGCGCGTTCGGGGTCGGGGTGAACCTCGAAGAAGTAGCCCGTCGCACCGAAAGCCTTGGCTGCCAAAGCCATGGAAGGGGCGAAACGGCGGTCGCCGCTGGTCTTGCCGTCTCCAGCGCCGGGTCGTTGTACACTGTGGGTGCAATCCATGATGACCGTGGGCGTGATGGCGAGCATGTCGGCGATGTTGCGGAAATCGACTACCAAATTGTTGTATCCGAACATATTGCCCCGTTCGGTGAGCCAGATGTCTGTGGCACCGGCGTCGCGCGCTTTTTCAAAAGGATAACGCATGTCTGTGCCGCTGAGAAATTGAGCTTTTTTGATGTTTACCGTCTTACCGGTCTTGGCGGCAGCCACGAGCAGGTCGGTCTGTCGGCAGAGAAACGCTGGTATTTGCAATACATCGGCCACTTCACCTGCCGCCTGTGCCTGACTGCTTTCATGAATGTCGGTCAGAATGCGCAGTCCGTATTTCGACTTGATGTCGGCCAACATCTGCAATCCGTTTTCAAGTCCGGGACCGCGAAAAGAACTGACAGAGGTGCGGTTTGCCTTGTCAAACGATGATTTGAAAATGATGTCGATGGCGTACTTGCGGTTGAGCCTGACTAGTTCCTCGGCAACGGTCTCTAACAACTCTTTTGATTCGATGACGCAAGGTCCGGCGATAAATACTGGATTCATGTCGATTATTTGATTTATATCATGCAAAGGTACGTTAAATGCAAGAAACGGCAAAAATATTTGTACCCATTTTATGAAAACCATTAATTTTGCAGCGGTTTTCAAACCAACAAGTATTAAATCAGGTAACATTTATCATTATTAAAAAGAAAGGTAAAAAGATGAAAAAGTTATTTTTGACAATGGTTGTAGCCGTTATGGCTATCAGTGCTAACGCACAGGTTTATGTAGGTGGTGGTTTCGGCATCGCAAGCACCAGTGTTGACGGTGGCGACGATGTGACCTCTTACAAATTTGTTCCCGAAGTGGGTTATGCTTTCAATAATGAATGGGCTGTCGGTGCTGCTTTCGGTTGGGAAGGTTCTGACAAGGGTCCCAAGACCGTTTCTGTCAATCCTTATGTCCGTTGGACTTTCGGTCGCGGCAATTTGGTGAATGTGTTTGTCGATGGTGGCGTGGAGTATGCACACATCTATGGCAATGGTGCTGATACTGACGCATTCTCATTTGGTCTGAAACCCGGTGTGGCTGTTAACATTTCAAAGCACCTCAGTTTTGTTTCTCACGTTGGTTTCCTGGGATATAGCCACGCTAAGGACAACAACACTGACACTAAAGCCGACGAATGGGGTCTCGACCTCGACTGGCGTAACGTCACTTTCGGTCTGTACTACAACTTCTAAAAAGTTGAAAAAAAAGAAACAAAAATGCCGGCGCTGTTAGTTGGCGTTGGATAACAAAAGCCTGCGATGAATACTCACCGCAGGCTTTTTTATATCGCTATAACCCAATCGCTCATTAGTGTGTTTAATGGCCGATTGGGGTTAAATGATTTGATTACTTGTTGATTTTCCATTTTTGGGCTTTTGAACCGTTATTATGGTAGAGTTGAATGTTGTTGCCGTTGGTGACCGAACCCTTTCTTAAATCAATCACATAGTCGGGGTTAAGAGCCGATTGAATGTAGAAATAACCGTTACCGGCCGGTTCAAGATACCAGCGCTGGGCCTTTGTGCCGTTGTAGTGGTAAAGTTGGATGTTTCTGCCGTCCTCTACGATGCCTTTCTGAACATCGATGACATAGTCGGTATTCATCGCCGAGCGGATGAAATAAGTACCGTCGCTGTTGGGCTGAAAATACCACTTTTGGGCTTTTGTGCCGTTCGACCGATAAAGTTGGATGTTTCTGCCGTCCTGAACGATTGCTTTCTGCAAGTCGAGACAATAGTGAGTGTCTAAAGCCACATGCACATAATAATAACCTTTGGCCAATTGTGCCGATACTTTGTTCGTGCCCAGTATAGCCATCAGGCCAATCAGGCATACTAATAAAGCGCTCTTTTTCATAACTAAGATTTGTAAGTTTTTTATATTTTACTTCTTTAATTCTATGATGCTCTTTTCGTCCACATCATGGATGATGTGCAAGTCGCGCTGTGGGAAGGGGATGCTGATGCCGTTCGCGTTGAGTGTGTTATAGACGGTCTCGAGTATCTCGCCGTCATTGGTGTATTGTGTGCTCACAGGCACCCAGACCAGCAGTTTCAGCACCACGCTGCTGTCGCCAAACTCGCGCAACACAACACGCACACCCCGTTTCTTGTTCACACAGTCCAGTTTCATGATGGCGTCGATAAGCAGTTTCTTACACTTCGCGATATCG
>CAMJAO010000148.1 GCA_946403615.1 uncultured Prevotellaceae bacterium | reverse complement strand
TTCACTCCTGGTCCTGCTAGCGAGATAATAAAATCTGTTTTCTTCTGCGCGGCAAGCATAAAAGCGATAGAGCCGCCTTCGCTATGGCCCAAGAGGCCTATCTTGCTAAAAGCCTTTTGTTTGCGCAAATAGTCAATACCGGCTGCAGCATCGCGAGCGAAATCACGGGTTGTGGCATTCTGGACATCACCACCGACAGAGGCAGCAGTGGCGCGGTCATCATAGCGAAGCGTAGCGATGCCATGGTGTGCAAAATAGTCAGCAATGACAAGGAAAGGTTTGTGTCCCATAACTTCTTCATCACGGTTTTGCTGTCCGCTACCAGTGACAAGCAACACGACAACGGGTTTCTTCTTGGCTAGTCGGTCGTACCCCACAGGATAAGTAATGGTTCCAGCCAACGTGGCAGAATCCTTCTCATTGCGGAATGTAACATCCTCCGTCAGATAAGGAAACGGCGGTTGGGGATTTTGAGGTCTGCGCACCTCGTATCCGCCTCTTTTCAAGACGAGCGGTAAAGAGAATCCACCTTGTGAGAAAGTACCGTCAAGTTTTCCTTCTTTTAATCGTGCCCGATAAGAAGCGTCGAGAGAAGTCACTTTTACAGCAATGGAATCGTCGGACAGGTATTCTTTTTCCGCGGGAATGCCTTTTGCACCCTGATCTGGGCTGTCGAGCGTCACTCCCACATAACCGTCATGCTGTTCAAGATTAAGAACCAACGTGAGAGCGAAACCACCTACGTCGAGTTTTCCGTTCCATGACCCTATTAAAGTAGTAGAAGGCTGTATGACCTGAGCCTTTCCTATCATTGTCACGAAAGTCAACAATATGAGTATATAATATTTTTTCATTGATAAAATGAATTTAGAAAATTAGATTAATGAGTAAATTTGTAAAAAAATCCGAACAAGTTTGTCATTCATTTGTACGTTTTTATCCTTAATATCCTAATGAGGACAATTTCCCAACCCTCAAATCTGATTTTTTACGTTTCACGCATATTTTCAGTTCAAATATCGCGAGATGCTGATTTCTATTCTCCATTGATTGCTAAAAAAGCTTATTATGATCAAGTACGAAAGCCATGCACAACTTGTGACAAAATTCCGAAGAAATTTTGAAATATGCAAACAATTTGTAGAAAATCACTATATTTGAGGCGCACATAGTATATTGTAAAAAATGCAAAAAACATGTTTTATTAAGAAAAATAAAGTACCTTTGCAACCTAAAATCATCAAAACAGACTATACAACACAATGAAACGATTTTTCTTTGCTGTGGTGCTTCTGATTGCCACACTGAGTGGTGCAAATGCCGCTGTTGACCCCAATTTCCACATTTATTTGTGCTTCGGCCAATCCAACATGGAAGGAAACGCCCAATGGGAAAGTATTGACAACGAATACGTTGACCCACGTTTCCAAATGCTGGCTACGACCAACTTTGACAATCCCAACAGACAGTTGGGCAACTGGTACACCGCCTATTGCCCCATAGTCAGTCCGGTTGGCAAACTGGGACCGACCGACTATTTCGGCCGCACGATGACAGCCGCCATGCCGTCTGATGTAAAGATTGGAGTTGTGGCTGTGGCGATGGGTGGCGCTCCTATCGAGATGTTTGACAAAGACAAGTATCAGTCGAAAATGAATGCAGCCCCATCAGAATGGTATGTCACCTTGGCCAAAAATTACTATGGCGGCAATCCCTATGGACGTCTTGTGGATATGGCGAAGAAGGCACAGGAGTCGGGTGTCATCAAAGGCATTCTGCTTCATCAGGGTTGTTCCAACTGCGGTGATCCCAACTGGCCCAATATGGTGAAGAAGATATATCAAGACCTGCTGACCGACTTGGGTTTGAATGCCGCTGATGTACCATTGTTCGTTGGCGAGGTAGAATATGCGGAAATGGGCGGCAGTTGTTCTTCGCATAACAATGTCGTAGCTAACGTGCCTAATGTTATACCTACGGCCCATGTGGTGAGTGCTTACGGCTGTCCCGGCAACGGTACCGACCCCTGGCACTTCAATCCGACAGGCTATCGCATACTGGGCAAACGCTATGCTTATGAGGCATTGCGCGTAATGGGTGTGGAGCCTAAGGCTGACGCCAATTACACGATGCCAAACAATCTGAACAAATTCCTTAAGGCCTCAAGTCTGCAATCGCCCGGCGACATCACGATGCGTGTCGGCGGCAGTCGCAGCATCGCCGTGAATGCATTGTTCCTCGACAATCACACCGAAGACGTTTCTATAGAAGCGACCTATACCCTACCCGACTTTCTGTCATTTGAGAATGGGAAATTCATTGCCAAGGCTGAAGGCAGCGGTGAAGTGACCGCCACCTATACCGACTTCACAGGCAACACTGTGAGTACCACCTTCCATGTTGAAAGCAACGATATGGGCCCCAATCACGTGCTTGTGGTGAACAACGGCACTGCCGGCAGCAACCCCTGGGACAAGCAATTAATCGCCACACTCAGTCAGCCGATGGTGAAGGGTAAAACTTATATCGTGAAAGCGACCATCAAAGCCGATAATAGTGGAGACTGCGCCCTCTGGCCCATCTGGTCGACAAGCCCTAACCGCAACCAATGGGGCAACAGCGATGACGTACAATATCTTGATGGTTATCATCTTACCTCTGATTTCCTAGAGTTCACTTGGGAATTTTCTGCCTTATTCGATCATGACAAATTGCAATTTGCATTTGGCAAAATTGGCGGAAATGTGTATTTCGACGATGTGTCATGCGTGGAGAAAGGAACGACGAATGAGATGGTTGTGAACGGCAGTTTCGAGTCGGATGATTTGTCTAAATGGGAAATCATCAGTTGGGCCGGTCAGTCGATGAAGATAGAAGAAATAGCCGCTGCGGGTATTGAAGGCGTGCGTATCGAGGCACCCGTCAATGGTGTCGTATATGATTTGAGTGGCCGCCAAGTAAATGCTTCAAGCGCTCACAAAGGTATTTATATCGTTAACGGAAAGAAGATCATCAAAAAATAACGGGTGACGTTGTATCATCGCGACTGAGATGGGCAGAAACAAGTTTTCACAACAGGAGGTTCGGGAAATCGGTAAGTTATTGCGTCTGAAGAATGCAGGCAACCGCGCACAGCAAAAGCAAGTGCGGCACCAGTTGCGTGTCGATTACGAATTTAGCATTTCCGACTTCAACGAACCGGGCAAGGCGTTTGGCGAGGCTGAATTAGAAGCCGCCATCCAACGTGGCGCCATCATGATATTAGACGATGCCACCATTGCCGAGATGAAAGAGAAGAGAGCCCGCGACCGTGCACGTGATGAAGCAGCGCGTCAACAAACCGCCATTGAGCAGGGCGAGGAAACCGACTGGAAAGCCGCTATGAAAGAATGGGAGGCTTGGGAGAATAAGAACTCCGAATCTCTAACCCAATAAGGTCTTTAATGACTTTTACGACCTCATCATGGAATAGTCGTTAAACAAAAAACAACGGATTTCACACGATATGAAATCCGTTGTTTTTGTATATATACCAATTATGTTATTTTACCACGAAATCGAGTGATTGGAGGTCTTGCTCACGGGATGATGTGCCATAGAGAATCTTGTATCGACCCGAGCGGACAGAGAGTTCATCGATTGAGGGGTCATAGTATTCAAATGCCTCGCCATCAATGGTAATGACCGCATTGGCTGTCTGTCCAGCCTTAAGGTCGAGTTTCTGGAATCCTTTGAGCGACTTGATGGGAGCCTCAGGATAGTCGAGTGCCTTGACATAGAGTTGAATGGTTTCCATACCCTGTCTGTTGCCTGTGTTTGTAACGGGCACGGTGAGGGTCACTTTACCGTCAGACTTCATGGATTTCTTCGAGAGTTTACCTTTACCTACGTTGAAAGTGGTATAAGACAAGCCATAACCGAAGGCGTAGAGCGGTTGTCCGCGGAAATAGCGATATGTACGGTTCTCCATACTATAGTCAAGGAAGTCGGGCAGGTCATTGTTGGAAGCATAGAAAGTGACGGGCAGTTTTCCTGCGGGATTGAAATCACCAAAGAGGACGTCTGCAAGCGCCTTTGCACCACCCTGTCCGGGATACCATGCCTGAATGAGCGCGTCGTATTGAGATTCGATGCTGCCGAATGCGATAGCAGAGCCAGAACAGTTGACCATGACAACGGGTTTTCCAGTAGCATGCATGGCCTTGACAAGACGCTGTTGGACGGTGGGTAGTTCAATATCTTGCTTATCGCCGCCCTCACCTTCCATCTGAGCAGAGATACCGCCGATAACAATGATGGCATCAGCCTGACGAACCTCGTTGGCCAAATCGGTGAAGTCGATGAGAACCCTCTCGCAAATATCACCTCTGAACATAGCAAAGTTGCCATTACCTCTCTTGTATTCAATGCAGAGGTCATACACTTGACCCTCTTTGACAGGGAACGATTTATACTCCACCTGACGGCGGAATCCGAAACCGGGTCTTCCACCACCGGGTTTGGCATCCTCGACCACCTCGCCATTAACTTTGAGGAGATAACCGTTGTCTGTCATCAGGGTGTATTTCATGTCGCCAGTAAACGTAGCCTTATATTGTCCGGTGACTCGCAATGAAAGATTGTCCTTGTCAACACCCTCAGCAAAGCCCCATGCACCGAATGTGGAGAAATTGAATTCTTTGTAATAATCGGTTTTAACGGGGTCTCCACTGAGTTCTTTGTTGTTGTAGAACTCAACCTTTACGCCTTTTCCGTCATTAAAATCTTGAAGGTGGTGTACCGTAGTATAATCATCATTGAGTTCACATGCCTTCTTGTATATGACATTGGCTCCAGGGACAGCCGCCTTGATACCAGCGAGCAGTGAGTGTTTGTGTTCAGGTGTGGGAGTGCCGCCATAGTTGCCGTTGAGTAGTTCGGTATCATCGGCATTCGGCCCCACGACCGCAATAGTTTTAATACTCTTCGAAAGAGGCAGGACGCCATTGTTTTTCAGCATGACCATCGATTCACGCGCTGCTTGTGTGGCCAATTGGTCGTTAGCCTCGCTGCTGATGACATCAGGTGCGAGGTTTGCCCAAGGCAATTTCTCTGCGGGGTCGAACATACCCAGTTCGAAGCGGCCATAGAGAGTTTTACGAAGATGGTAGTCGAGAACCTCTTCCTTGATCAATCCTTTTTCCAAAGCCTCGGTCAAGACCATGAACACTTTACCACACTCGAGGTCAGTACCGTTGAGCACAGCATCGACAGAAGCCGACAGCGGGTCTTTGTGAGTCTCGTGCTGTCCTTTGTTATAGAAATTATTGATAGCGTCGCAGTCGGTAAGCACAATTGCATCGTAGCCCCATTTTCTGCGAAGTATGTCAACGAGCAACCGATCACTGGTACAACAAGGTACACCTTCGTAACGGTTGTAGGCACACATCACCTCACGCACATTGCCTTTTTTCACCAATGCCTTGAAAGCAGGAAGGTAAGTTTCCCACAGATCGCGCATCGACACCGAAGCGTTGTAGGTATGACGGAGAGGTTCAGGGCCACTGTGCACCGCATAGTGCTTGGCACAAGCGTGGGTTTTGAAATAATGGTCATCGTTGCCCTGCATACCAAGCACGGTCTGCACACCAAGCACCGCATTGAGATAAGGGTCCTCGCCACATGTCTCCTGACCGCGTCCCCATCTCGGGTCACGGAAGATGTTGACGTTCGGGCACCAGAAGGTCAGTTCAGGATTACCGGGATAATAGATGGCACCCATCTTCACA
>CAMJAO010000147.1 GCA_946403615.1 uncultured Prevotellaceae bacterium | reverse complement strand
GTTCTCGAGGATGGTACGCAGACGCAGTTCGCCGAAGTTGCCTTGTGTCTTGTTCTCGCTCATGAGCGCTTGGGCCAGTTTGTCGGCCCGTTCGCCCACCTCTTTCGCCTGTTTGAGGTTAGCCTTGATAGACGCGTCGAGCCGCTCCATGCTCGTGGTGTGCTCGCGGTCGCTGCGCTCCACGGCCTCGCGCATCTGCCGCAGGTGCTCGTGCAGGGGGGTGAGGATGGCCGCCATCTGCTCTTGGTTATCGGCCGACAGTTCCTCAGCGCGTTTCTTGAGGATGGTTTCCGATGCGGAGTTGATTTGTTCGCGTATGAGCGAGGCTTGCCGTTGCTCCGACTCCTTCTGTCGCTCTTCGGCTTTCTGCATCAGGTCATTGTAGCGCTGCTCGGTCTGCCGCAACTGCTCCTCGTGGCGCTGTTCGGCCTGTTGCATCTGCTCTTCGAGGCGTGCCAGTTGGTCGTCGAAGAGTTGTTTCTGCTCCTCTATGTCGCCGGTGAGCGTCTGCACTTGCGATTCAAGCACGTCGCGGCGTGCCAGCAGTGTGGTGCGTTCCTGAGAGAGGCTGTTGATGTTGTCGTCGCGCTCCTGCATTCTTTGCCGCATGGCTTCGATGCGGTCTTGTTGCATTTTTGCTTGCGTGGTAAGGCTGGTGTTTTTGCTGTGTGCGGCCAGATAGCCGATAATGGCCCCGAGAATGAGGCAGACGGCAGATATAATGACAGATAAAAAAATGTCCATGATGTCAATAAATGAAGTTTCTGCAAAATTACGAAAGTTTTTGGGTTTTGGAAAGAAAAAAGCCCGGTTTTGAAAAGAAAAAAGTTGGGCTCAGGAAAGAAACTATCATAATTGGAATAATTTCTGACATAATTATAATAATTATTCCAATTTTCTTTCCGAAAAGACAGTTGCCTTTGTGGAAATAAGATTAAAATCCGCTTCGCTTAGGAAAAAAAACTAAAAACGCTAACAGGTTGTTGTTCGAACATTTTAGTCCACATGAGAATAGAATACCCGTAGAGAATTACTTCATGTAAGTCCGACATGTAATTACAAATGATTTCGGACATAGACAGTCCCAACATGAGGCACTCCATTCAGTCGCCTCCGGCGAGAACCGACGGTCAACGGCCGCGAGGGGTTATAGAGAGGGTAGCTCCTTAATTATATGTTCTTATGTCATTATAAAAAATTATCAAAATATTTGGCGGTTTTGTGATAAATTGTTATATTTGCACCCAAATATGTCCTATTTCCCACCGGCAGAGGCTAAAATTCGTCATTGTCGGCGCTTGTGAATGTTTCAATTATACATATATATTATATTATATAAGGAGCAAATAAACGCATCGATAAGAACCTATTTTTTTATTTATTAACTAATTTATAACACTATGGGAAAAAGAAAATTACTTTACCTGCTGTTAGTGGCGTTCCTATTGCCATTCACAGCATCAGCCCAACAAGCGATTCCATACACCTATGGTTTCGAAGACAACAACCTTGCCACTGATGGTTGGACAACGGTCGCTTGTCATGCTCAATCGGGAATTTCTACCGCCGCCAAGCAAAATGGCACCTACGGTTTCCGGTTCCGTTACACCACAACACCCCCGCAGTACCTCATCTCTCCGGAGTTGACCGGCACTGACCGTGGCGTGGAAGTATCATTCTCGTACAAACAAGGCGGCAGCTCTTATCATGAGTCATTCCAAGTGGGTTATTCCACCACCAATGCCACAGACATGGATGCCTTCACTTGGGAGTCCGAGTTGACGACTACAGATACCCAATGGCATGTGTATGAGACGAGTTTCCCCGCAGGAACAAAGTATGTGGCTGTGAAATGCACATCTAATGACCAGTTTTACCTCTATCTTGACGACTTCTCATTCACAGCACCGGCATCATGTCCGAAACCTGCCGGACTGGCAGCCAATAATGTGGAAGCAAGAAGCGCCGTGATCAGTTGGACCAGCGATGCCGACGGATTCAACCTCCGTTATAAGGCAGCCGCTGACGAAGACTACACCATCGTAGAAGGCGTGACCAGCCCCTACACACTCGAGGGTTTGACACCCGAGACCGCTTATCAGGTGAGTGTTCAGGCTGTTTGCAGTGCCGAAGAGCAGAGCAACTGGACAGCAGACGTGTCCTTCACCACTCCGGAATCATGTAAGAAACCGTCAGTTTCTCAAATAGCGGTATTGAGTGACACGGAGATTGGAATAGCATTCACACCCAACGACCCGGAGCAAGACCAATGGCAGGTGGCTTATGCGAAATTATCTGCCGTCGACATGAATAATCTCGATGATCACAGCATGTACACCATTGAGAACACGAATACTACCACTTTCATTATCTCCGGTCTGGAGCCTGAGACTCAATATGCGGTTGACATCCGTGCTTTCTGTGGCGGCGACGAATATTCAGCATGGGCCGGCCCGTATAATGGAGGAACAACCGAAAAGACCTATCCCGAGCCCACTAACGTAGCGGCTGAGAATATCACTGCCAAATCGGCTGACATCACATGGACAGCAGGTCGTAACGAGAAAAAATGGAACCTCCGCTATCGTCCTGTGACACAGATTGAAATTGGCGATAATGCTACCGAATGGACATTCAACGGCAGTCTGGGCGACTGGACCACCAATGATGCCGACGGTGACGGATACGCATGGGACGCTGAAACATTCTCATCGAGTGGTGTCGTAGCTTCCGCAAGTTATATCAACAATGTGGGTGCTCTGTATCCTGACAACTGGCTGATTTCTCCTGAGATTGAATTGGGCGGCTCACTCATCGTCAGTGCATTCGGTGTTGATGCCAATTATCCCGCTGAGGTGTTCGCTATCTATGTGACTACCGACAATGGTCAGAGTTGGAATAAAGTGGCCGGCGATTTCACCGCTACCGCTAATCCTACCAATTATGTAGCCGACTTGAGCGCTTACTCAGGCACTGGTAAGGTGGCTATCCGTCACTACAATGTCACAGACATGTATTGGCTGGCCATCGACAAGATCACTTATGTACCTGGTGGTGTTGAAGAGGAGCCTTGGACTGAAGTGAACGGCATCGCCGCTAAGACCTACACCATAACCGGACTCACACCTGAGACCGAGTATGAGGCACAGGTGCAAGGCGATTTCGAAGAGAGTCTGAGCGAATGGTCTGCATCAGCCAATTTCACAACAATTGACCTCAAACCCAATAACCTTGCCGTAACTCCCACTGCCACCACAGCAGAACTCACATGGAAAGGTTCATCCTGCTCATACGATGTGCGCATCGGTACTGTTGACCCGGATGCTCCCATGACTGAGACTGAGACAAGTTATGACGACGGAGCATATGCTGGTTCTATCGGAACTAACGGAGGTCAATTCTGGTGGGCTAGCGTGTTCAACAACGTGGCATCTCTTACTAAAGTTTCTGTCTATGACTATATGGAAATGACTGGTACCATCTCTATTTATAATGACGGTACAACTGCACCTGAAGGTGATCCCGTGGCAGAAATGGAACTCACCTTAACCGGTGCTGGAGATTTCGTAGAAGTAAGTCCGAGAGAAGCCATTGAACTCGATCCTTCTAAACCCACATGGGTTGTAATCTATAATGAAAGCGGTGCTACATATCCTGCTGCTTACTCTACCGTAAGCAATGCCAATGCCCGCTGGGTAAGTTTGGATGGTGCTGAATGGATGGATGTTCAAAGTGCTGTTGCAAGTGTCGGCTCATGGATGATCCGCGTTACTGGTCAGGCTCCCGATCCAGATGCTATTAACTGGATTGAGACCGCTTCTACCAGCGAGACTTCTTACACCTTCGAAGGCTTAGATCCTGAGACCGGTTACATCGCTGAGGTGCGTGCTAACTGCGCCGATGACGATGAGACTTCTGACTGGGTAAGAACTTCCTTCACCACGCTCAATGCTGAGACTCCGATTTCTGACCTCGTAGCCGAGAATATCACCAAGAGTTCTGCCGACATCGACTGGACTGTCAACGGTGCTGAAGAGGAGTGGAACCTCCGCTACAGAAGGACCGCTGGAACCACTCAAGGCTTCGAAAGCGGCATGGGCGACTGGTTCGCAATTGACGCCGACGGCGACGGATACAACTGGAATACAGATGTGCCTTATGAAGCACATAGCGGCAGTGGTCTGATAGCATCAGCAAGTTACGTCAACAATGTAGGTGCTGTGAACCCCGACAACTGGCTCGTATCACCCGAGGTGACCCTGGGCGGTGAATTAACGCTTTGGGCTAAAGGACAGGATGCAAGTTGGGCTGCCGAAGTCTTCGGTGTGTATGTATCCAACTCACCTGTGACCGAATCCACATTCGACGCTTCTGCCTTCACACAGGTGGGTGCCGATGTGACCACCACTGGCGAATGGACACTCTACACCTTCGACCTGAGCGCATTCAGCGGCACCGGCAACATCGCTATCCGCCACTATAATGTGACAGATATGTTCAACCTCGATGTCGACGATATCAAGTATATCAGTCCTGATGACGTGGTAGAGGATTGGACTGTCGTAGAAGGCATCACCGAGCATCCTTACACCATCGAAGAGCTCGAAGAGGAGACCGAGTATGAGGTACAGGTACAGAGCGTGCTTGGCAAACAGACCAGCGACTGGTCAGAATCTGTCATCTTCACCACCGCTGCTGAACTGATTGTTCTCGACAACGACAGCGAGCAAGAAGAAGGCCAGAAGAACACCGACCTGTTGGCTGAGAAGATGGGCAAGTCTGTAAACTTCACCATCAGCGGACGTACACTCTACAAGGACGGCTCATGGAACACTATCGCACTGCCGTTCCAACTCACTGCAGATGAAATTGAGAACTCACCGCTGGCTGGCGCCACCATCAAGACTATTGATCCCAACAGCACAGTGGTAGGCACTCACGTCACACTCGACATGATGGACTTTGCAGAGCACTCAACTGAGGTCTTTGGTTATGAGCAACCCGTTCTGGAGTACGGCTGGCCCTACTTCGTGAAGTGGCCGAACGGGGGCGAAGACATCGTTGACCCGACCTTCAACAACGTGACTATCGCAGAGGCCGAAGAAGGCATGTTATTTACTAACTTTGAAAGCACCATCATCGGTGTTTACACCTATAGTTCACTGCCTCTGACTCCCGCTTCAGAATTGGCTGATGACGAGTTGCAGGTTTACTACATGGGTGCTGACAACAAACTGAAGTTCACTGCTAAACCACGTCTGTTGAACGCATTCCGTTCAGGATTCTGCTTCATTGGCGACGACTCAGCAGGTGCTCTTGACATCACCATCAACTGGGGCGACGAGACCACAACCGGTATCGTAGAGATCGAAGGTGCTGACAGCAAGGCTACCAGCGCTCCCACCGGTATCTACAACCTGCAGGGTGTGAAACTCAACGATATGCCTAAGCAGAAGGGTGTTTACATCAACAACGGTAAGAAAGTCATTATCAAATAATTCAAGGAGGATATTATTATGAAACGTAAAGAAATCGATATGTTGAAAAAGGAATATATCAGCCCTGAAGTCAAAGAAAGTGCACTTCTGACCGAAGGCGAAGTGATGTATATCACGTACAGCGGCGGCGGCGAGGATACCGAAATCGACGAAGATCCCGACGATAGCGACGATGATCCCCGCGCACGCAAACACACTATCTGGGACTACGACTTCTAAGAATCTCAATAGGTCTAATGTTTCCCCCCGCCACACACATGGCGGGGGGATTTTTTTATGGGGAACCCAGAAGCCCCCACCCCATCCCTCCCCGAGAAGAAAG
>CAMJAO010000146.1 GCA_946403615.1 uncultured Prevotellaceae bacterium | reverse complement strand
TTATCTACGGAAAAATCGTAGAGCGTATCATTGGCCCCGACGAAAGACCTACTCCTGCCGTCACAAAAGCCGACGGTGTCGATTTCATCGTACTGCCCCCATGGAAAATCTTCATGATACAGTTCCTCAACATTGCAGGAACAGGACCTATCTTCGGTGCCATTATGGGTGCGAAGTTCGGTCCGTCGGCATATCTCTGGATTGTGTTGGGGTGCATCTTCGCAGGTGCCGTGCACGATTATATGAGCGGTATGCTCAGTGTCAGGCTGGGAGGTGCCAATCAACCTGAGATTATCGGACGCTTCTTGGGCGAAAAGACTAAGAAGATCATGCTCGTATTCTCCGTATTCCTCTTGATGATGGTCGGTGCGGTGTTTGTGTTCAGTCCCGCCAAAATTCTTGGCGATATGTGGGAACCTGCCGCTGTAACCGAAAATCTCGGACAGTATGTCTTTTGGATTATTGTCATCTTTGCCTATTACATCATTGCTACGATGTTGCCTATCGACAAGATTATTGGCAAGGTGTATCCGTTGTTCGCATTCTCGCTCTTGTTCATGGCAGCCGCACTGCTGGTGGTGCTGATTATCAAACAACCGCATATACCTGAGTTGTGGGAGGGACTGAATGTCGAACCGCTCACTTCGCAGAGCATCTTCCCCTATCTCTTCATCACGATAGCATGCGGAGCCATTAGTGGTTTCCATGCCACGCAGAGCCCGCTCATGGCGCGTTGCATGAAGAGTGAGAAACAAGGACGCCCCATCTTCTACGGAGCTATGATTACCGAGGGTATCGTCGCGCTGATATGGGCTACTGTGGCCATGTATTTCTTCTACGATTCGCCCACCCCCGGTTCTGAACAGATAGCTGGTGGTGCTGCGGCCATCAATGACGCGCCGTCGATTGTCAATCTCATTTGTAATGACTGGCTCGGTGTGGTTGGCGGTATTTTGGCATTGCTCGGTGTCGTGGCAGCGCCCATCACCAGTGGCGATACGGCCTTCAGGTCAGCGCGTCTCATCATTGCCGATTTCTTGAAAGTGGAACAGAGGTCCATTCGCAAACGCCTTTATGTCTGTATCCCGATGTTCGCTGCTGCTGTCGCTATATTAGTATGGCAGATGAATGACAAGGAAGGGTTCAATATCCTGTGGAGTTGGTTCGGATGGTCTAACCAGACTATGTCAGTCTTCATGCTGTGGGCTGTCACTGTGTTCTTGGTGCAGCAGAAGAAACCCTTCATTGTTATGTTGATTCCCGCTCTGTTCATGACGACAGTCTGCTCTACGTTTATCTTTGTCAGCCCGCAGGCTTTCGCATGGAGCGGCACGTTAGGCTATTCACTCGGTGTGGGTGCGCTTGTAGTAGCGCTCGTATGGTTCTTCGTATGGTTTAGGAAACAAACAAAAACATCATAAAAAACTAATAATTATTGACATGAGAAAATTAGCATTATTGCTCGCAGTGCTGGCGGTGTCGCTCACGGCCAGTGCACAGTTTGAAGAAGGTAAAAAATATGTTGGTCTCTCCGCTACAGGACTCGATTTCAATTACAGTGGCAAGAACGACTTTAAAATCGGCATGGAGGCTAGAGGCGGATATTTCCTCTTTGATAATCTGATGGCTACGGGTAGTCTGAAGTATGACAACAACGGAAAGGCTCCTGACAGTTTCTCCGTAGGTGTCGGTGGCAGATACTACATCCTTCAGAATGGTATCTATCTCGGTGCTAATGTCGAGTTCATCCACGCTGATACCAACTACAATGACTTGATGCCGGGTGTGGAAGTGGGTTACGCTTTCTTCCTCAACCGTTATCTCACCATTGAGCCCGCGCTGTACTATCAGCAGTCGTTCAAAAAACACAGCGACTACTCTTGTGTCGGATTGAAAGTGGGATTCGGATTCTATTTCTAATCCTGCCGGACAAGGGCTTCGTTGATGATACAACATTTTCCTTCGTCGCTGCTTGAGAAGGCGGTAGGCGAATTTGCAAAACTTCCCGGGATAGGGCGCAAGACAGCATTGAGGCTTGTGCTCTATCTCTTGCGTCAAGAGCCCGAGGAAGTGAAGGCGTTCACTGCTGCTGTTGATAAGATGCGTGATGAGGTGAAATTCTGTCGCCTCTGTCATAATATCTCCGACGACGAGTTATGTCCAGTATGCTCTGACAAAAGCCGTGACCCGTCAATCATTTGTGTGGTCGAAAATGTGCAGGACGTGATGGCAGTGGAAAATACCCAGCAATTTCACGGACTGTATCATGTTCTTGGAGGGGTTATTTCACCCATGGACGGCATCGGACCTGCCGACCTGTGGATTGACGCCCTTGTTGAGAGGGTCAAAGATGGCGGTGTCAAAGAGGTGATTCTAGCCTTGGCAAGTACCATGGAGGGTGATACCACCAATTTCTACATCTCCCGAAAACTCGAGCCCTATCCTGTCGAACTGAGCGTCATAGCCAGGGGTATCTCCGTAGGCGACGAATTAGAATACACCGACGAAGTCACCCTCGGCCGTTCCATTCTCAACCGCACCCCATTCGGCAAATAATAAATATCCTCCCTTACCTTCTCTCCACTATTGCCCTTAACTTCCTTAACTTCCTTAACTTCTTTAACTTCCATAACTTCCCATAATAATACCCATGCGTCCAGTAAAGAATTTCCTTTTGAGGCTCTTTTTAGCATTTTTGCTGTTGGCTATCCTCCTCATCGTTTTATATGAGACGGGAGTGATTGATGGTGGTCAACTTGCGCTTCATACGAAGGTCGATTTCATCGTGGAGTGTGTTTTGGTGCTCCTTACTATCTGTGCTATTCCTTTGGCGCTGAGATTGTTTAAGTTCCGTAGGGTGCATGACCAACTTATGAAAAATAAGGAAAAATCGCTCATCTCGTGGGGCATGTTGAGAATCGTGCTTTTGGGCGTTCCGATGCTTGCGAACATCTTTGCCTATTATACATTCCAAAACATGGGCTATTCTTATCTGGCCCTGATTCTTTTCTTGAGCATGTGGTTCGTGTTCCCCACATTAGGAAAATGTTATGCTGAGACTGAGGAGGATGTGAAACCGGAAGAAAACTCCGTTGAGGAGAATAAGGATGCCGCACAGGTAGAAAAAACTGAATGAAACTATCGGTCATCATTGTCAACTACAATGTCAAGCACTACGTTTATCAGTGTCTTGACAGCGTTTACAGGGCCATAAAAGGTCTTGAAGCTGAGGTGTTTGTTGTTGACAACCACTCTCATGACGGTAGTGTTGAGTATTTGCAGACAAAATTCACCGATGTGCATTACATCGAGAGTAACCATAATCTCGGTTTCGCACGTGCCAATAATGTAGCCATCAAACAATCGACTGGCGAGTATGTGTTGCTGCTCAATCCTGATACTTTTGTAGGAGAGGAAACTCTGAAAAATGTGGTCGCTTTCATGGACGGTCATCCCGAGGCTGGCTCGGCAGGTGTGATGATGCTCATGGCCGACGGCAACAAGGCGCTGGAGTCGCGCAGAGGAAACCCGACTCCCATGACCGCCTTTTACAAAATGGTGGGTCTCTGTAAGCGCTATCCCCAAAGCCGCCGTTTCGGAAGGTATTATATGGGTTATCTGCCGTGGGACGAACCGGCTGAGATCGATGTCGTCAGTGGCGCATTCTGCATGTTGAGAAGAGAGGCTCTCGACAAAATAGGGTTGCTCGACGAGGATTTCTTCATGTATGGCGAGGATATCGACCTGTCATACAGATTGCATGAGGGAGGATTCAAAAATTGGTATATCCCTGAGGTCATTCTTCATTACAAAGGTGAAAGCACGCAGAAGTCTTCTTTCCGCTACGTCCATGTCTTCTACGATGCCATGCTCATCTTCTTCAGGAAGCACTATGCCAATTCTTCTATCTTCATTTCCATTCCCATCAAATTGGCGGTCTATGCCAGCGCGGCATTATCGCTGGTGAAGATGCACTTGCAGAAAATCAGGAAATCTCTCGGATTTATCAGCAGAAAGCGGCGTGTAGAACCGACTTATGTGTTTGTCGGACCGCAGAAATCCATCACGCAGTGCCGTTTGCTGGCAAAAAAGAAGGGATTGAGTGCCGAATTCCACATTGGGGCCGCTAAACGCAATCCCATGGGACATCTGGAGTTCATCGAGGAATTGCCTGAAGACAAACCGCTTTGTATCGTATATGATGTCGACGCATACCAATATAGCGACATTCTCGACATTATCCGTCAACAACCCCAGAAAAACATTACTCTCGGCACGTATAGCCCTGATACAAAGACTATTATAACCTCTGACGAGATATTGAAATGAACGACATTACATTGCCCGAAATCAGACTCCGCGCGATGGAATTAGAAGATCTCGACCTGCTCTATACCATCGAAAACGACATGGCCATGTGGGATGTGTGCACGTCGAATGTGCCGTATTCCAAAGCCGCACTCACTGAATTCATCACACGCAATACCAGCGACATTTATGCCGACCGGCAATTGAGGCTTATTGTGGAGAATGGGGTGGGGCATCCAGTCGGTATTGTTGACATCCTCAATTACGAACCTCGGTTCGACAGGGCAGAAGTGGGTGTCGTCATCTTGAAAGAGCATCGACATCATGGCTATGCCGCCGCTGCATTGCGACAAGTCGTACAATATGCCATAAATGTCATACACCTTCACCAACTTTATGCCATCGTTGCTATTGACAACCATTCGTCGATGACACTGTTCCAAAACGAGGGATTTACGCCTTCTGCAGAACTGAAAGACTGGATTAGAGTGGGCAATGACTATAAAAATGCCGTCGTCATGCAACTTTTTTTGGAAAAAGTGGGATAAATATTTGGAAGTGACAAAAAATGTCATTACCTTTGCATCTGCAATTTAGAACAACACTTTTGGTGCGTTAGTTCAGCCTGGTTAGAATGCCTGCCTGTCACGCAGGAGGTCACGGGTTCGAGTCCCGTACGCACCGCTAAAGCCATCCAATCGGATGGCTTTTTTGTTTTTACTGACAGGGTATAGGTGAATACTTATAATAATCCTTGTTATTGTTTGTTTCTCAGATAATCGGCAAAGATTCGGGCGGCACTCTCGACCTTTGCGGCGCAGGGACGGGTTTTGTAGTATTCTGCCGTACGTGCTGAGGCCTGATAATTGCAGGCGGCCTTCTCGTGGCCTTCTAGTCCCAGAATCTCTGCGCAAATCAAACTGCCGTTCTCCTCTTTCGATCGTCCCAATAGTTCCTGCACTACTTTATAACAAGCCGACTTCCCTTCACGGTCACTGCCTTCGGTCTGCCCGCAGTCGAGTCCTGTCAGCATGACAATCCCAGAGACGGCGCCACACATCATGCGCATTCGTCCGACTCCGCCACCGAAGCCCGCTGCCACCTTTTTGGCTAAGGTGTCGTCAAGGCCGTAAAGGTCGGCAAATGCTGCCACCACACTCTGGCAGCAACCGTAGCCTGCCATAAAATTGTCAACAGCGCGCTGAACGCGTCTTTCTAATTCAAAATCAGTCATAATTCCTATTTCGTGTTGCAAAAATACAAAAGAAAACAGAAGAACTACTTGAGCAGCCTGATTTTTGATGTTAATAATATCTAAATGGAAGGAAAAAGACTTGGTAAGTTCACAAAAAACGAGTAATTTTGTAGGCTATAAGAAGAAATTAAATATTAGTTCATTATTTAATAGTTTTATTATCAATGATTTATTCAACAGAAGTCAAAAACATGTGCAGCGTCTGCAAGGGCGCTTATCATGGACCTGCACCAATTCCCGAGGAGGGCAAATGGATTCAGGCAAAGGAGATTAAGGACATTTCGGGTT
>CAMJAO010000145.1 GCA_946403615.1 uncultured Prevotellaceae bacterium | reverse complement strand
TTGCTGTGCTGGCCGCTATAAGCATGACAGGGCAGGCACAAGACAAACTCTACGCCCACGAATTCCCCCTAGGCGATGTGACTCTCCTTGACGGTCCGTTGAAAAAAGCGCGCGACCTCAACATACAGACGTTGCTGAAATATGACTGTGACCGGTTGTTGGCACCCTACCTCAAGGAAGCAGGACTCACCCCGAAAGCCAAGTCCTACCCCAACTGGGACGGACTGGACGGACATGTGGGCGGCCACTACCTCACTGCGATGGCCATCAATGCCGCTACGGGCAGTAAAGAGTGCCAACAGCGCATGGATTATATGCTGAGCGAATTGCAGGCCTGTGCCGACGCCAATGCGAAGAACCATCCCGAATGGGGCCGCGGCTATGTAGGAGGCGTGCCGGGCAGCGACCGCATCTGGTCGGCATTTAAAAAAGGCGACTTCGGACCTTATTATGGTGCTTGGGTGCCGTTATATAATGTGCATAAAATGTATGCGGGTCTGCGCGACACATGGGTCTATTGCGGCAACGAGCAGGGCAAACGGCTCTTCCTCGGTTTCTGCGATTGGGCCATCGACCTGACACGCGGACTGAGCGACGCCCAGATGGAGCGCATTCTCGACACGGAGCACGGCGGCATGAACGAGGTGCTGGCCGACGCTTATGCCATCACGGGCGAGAAGAAATACCTCGATGCTGCCAAGCGGTTCTCACACCGCAGACTGCTCACGCCTCTGTCACAGCGTCGTGACTGTCTCGACAACTTGCATGCCAACACACAGGTGCCCAAGGTGGTGGGATTTGAGCGTATTGCCGAATTGAGCGGCGACGAGGCGTATCATAATGCCGGCGCTTTCTTCTGGGACATCGTCACAGGGGAGCGCTCATTGGCTTTTGGCGGCAACTCGCGCCGTGAACACTTCCCCAGCAAAGAGGCTTGTCAAGACTTTGTGAACGACATCGACGGACCAGAGAGTTGCAACACCAACAACATGTTGAAACTGACCGAGGAACTGCACAGCCGCAATCCCGAGGCCCGCTACGCCGACTACTACGAACTGGCCACATTCAACCATATCCTCTCCACACAGCATCCTGAGCACGGCGGCTATGTTTATTTCACCTCGGCACGTCCGCGTCACTATCGCAATTATTCCGCGCCCAATGAGGCCATGTGGTGCTGTGTGGGTACGGGTATGGAGAACCACGGTAAATACGGACAATTTATCTATACACACAAAGGCGACGCTCTGTTTGTGAACCTTTTCGTGGCTTCAGAACTGAATTGGAAAGAAAAAGGCGTCATCTTGCGTCAGGAGACCAACTTCCCCTATTCTGAGAACAGCCGCATCACCGTGGCCCAGGGTAAAGGCGAATTCCAACTGCTGGTGCGCTACCCCGGATGGGTGAAACCCGGCGAATTCAGCGTGAAAGTCAACGGCAAGGCGGTCAATGCCGTCACCGGACCGTCGTCATACGTCAGCATCGACCGCAAATGGAAGAAAGGCGACGTGGTGGAAATCACTTTCCCCATGCACAACAGCGTGAAATATATGCCCAACCTGTCACAGTATATTGCCCTGATGCACGGTCCCATCATGCTGGCCATGAAGACGGGAACGGAAGATCTCGCCATGCTGATAGCCGACGACAGCCGCTTCGGACAGTTGGCAGTCGGTAAAAAACTGCCTATTGACCAGGCTCCGATTCTGATCAACGACGACATTGAGGGCATTGCCAACCAGTTGCAACCCGTTGCCGGCCGTCCGCTTCATTTCACCCTCTCAACCAAGATGGTCAATGAAATCCGCAACGAACTGATGCCTTTCTTTGAACTACACGACGCCCGCTATATGATGTACTGGCTGGCTCTGTCGGAGGACAACTACAAAGATTACCTCGACAATCTTGCCAAACAAGAGCAGGAACGCCAGGCTCTGGAGGCGCGAACGGTGGATAAAGTACAACCCGGTGAGCAGCAACCCGAATCGGACCATTTCATGGAGACCGACCGCTCATTTACCGGCAACACGAATGACGTGTTCTTCCGCGACGCCAGCGACAATCATTATTTCAGTTACCTGATGCAGACGGGCGGCAAGACCGACCTCAGTCTGCGCCTGAAATACTGGGGTGTGGGCGAATGGAAGAGTCACGAGTTTGACATCTTTGTTGATGACGTGCTCGTGCAGTCAGTCAACAATACCGGAAAATACCGCATCTCAGAGTTCAAATACGAGACCTACCCCATCCCCTCAGACCTGCTGAAAGGCAAGAAACAGGTGCGCGTGAAATTCGTCGCCAAGCCCAAAAAACAAATCGGTGAAATCTATGAGGTGAGGTTGGTAGCCCCCATCCTTTAGTCTTTTCGGAAATAATTGGAATATTGTTTGTTCGGGCGGATTGAAATCCGCCCGAACGCGTTAACGCGTATGGTTCTTTCCTAACTGAGCCCCCATAAGAGAAGAAACTACGCCCTCCACTCGGGGAGGGTTGGGGAGGGGGCTAAAGTGGTGCCAAAGTTTGCGCTTCACCGGGCCCGGCCGGAGCGGGAGGTAATTTTCCGTTCGGGTTGACGATTTTCAGAAACTCTTCGTACCTGATATAGCGGCCACCCATACTTCGCAGGTGGGGTGTCTCAAATTGGCAGTCGATAATGCTTCCCTCCATATGGGACATGACATAGGCCAGAGTGATAAGGGCTAACTTGCTGGCGTTGGGCACCAAAGAGAACATACTCTCGCCAAAGAAACAATATTTGAACCTCACACCATATAGTCCGCCCACCAGCCGCTCATCCTCCCAGACCTCTACCGATCCGGCAAGACCAATCTGGTTGAGTTTGGTGTAAGCCTCTATTATTTCCGGTCCCAGCCATGCCCCCTGTTCCTCATTGCGGTTGTTGACTTCACTGCAAGCATGGATGACACCGTCAAAATCCTTATTGTACGTTATCCGATATTTACATTTACGAATCAAAGTCCGCATGGAATGCGAGATATGTATCTCTTTCGGGAAGATGACAAACCGCTGCATGGGACAATACCAAAGAATCTCATTAGAACGGTAAGCGTACCAAGGGAAAAAACCGTAACTATATGACAAGATGAGCCGTTCGTAACTCAGGTCACCGCCAACGGCTATCAGTCCGTCTTCCTCGCCCAAACGAGGGTCCGGAAGCCACAAATCATCATCTAATTGGAATACCATCAAGCCCTCCTTTCATCCCCCGACAGAGAAGTCTTTAATTGCAGAGTAATTACGCTCTCCCCTCTGGAAGAGTTGGAGAGGGGGCTATTAATTACCACCTCTGCCTCGCCACCATTTTTGAGCGAGCCGAAGAGTATTTCGCGCATGAGGAGCGGTTTGAGGCGCTGGGCGATGACACGGTCCATCTCACGGGCGCCATACTCGCGGGTGAAGCCCTCATTGAGCAAGTATTCGTGCGCCTCGGGCGTGAGTGTCATCTTCACGTTTTTGGCATCGAGCTTGGCTTGCAACTCACGCAGTTTCTTGTCAAGAATCATCGTGGCCATGGTGCGGTCCATGTCATGGAAGACCACCTGACCGGAGAGGCGGTTGAGAAACTCGGGCTTGAAGGTCTTCTTCACCTGCCGCAGCATGGCCTCGCCCCTCGACACATTGCCGCCGAAACCGATAGACGCCTGCGACGCATATTGCGCTCCCGCATTAGATGTCATGATGAGCACCACATTGCGGAAGTCGGCCTTGCGGCCCTTGTTATCGGTCAGTTTGGCATAGTCCATCACCTGAAGGAGGATATTATAGATGTCTTGATGTGCTTTCTCTATCTCGTCGAGCAGGAGCACGCAGTTGGGCGTTTTGCGGATGGCATCGGTCAACAGTCCGCCGTCCTCATAACCCACATATCCCGCCGGTGAGCCGATGAGTTTGGCCACGGTGTGTTTCTCTGTATATTCACTCATGTCGAAACGCACGAGTTCCACCCCCATCTCGCGTGCCAGCACACGTGCCACCTCGGTCTTACCCACGCCCGTGGGACCGACGAAGAGCAGCGAGGCAAGCGGTTTGTTGTCGTCGAGCAGTCCCGCTTTTGACATCTGCACCGCCTCAACCACCTGTGTGACCGCCTCGTCCTGACCATAAATCTGAGCCGTGATGCGCTCACGCAAGGTCTCCAGCACAGCAGCGTCATCTTCTTTCACAGCCATGGTCTCGACCTTGCAAATCTTGGCAAGAATATCGGTAATGAGTTGTTTGTCAACCGTCTGCGGGTCTTTCTCCAGCGGATGAATCTCACGAAATGCGCCTGCCTCATCAATCAGGTCGATGGCTTTGTCGGGAAGGAACCGGTCGTTGATGTGCTTTGCGCTGACCTCGACGGCGAAGGGGATGACTCCCTCCTCATAGGTGACGTGGTGGAAGGCCTCGTAACCCTCTTTCAGTCCTTCGATGATTTTCACTGTCTCATCGATTGACGGCTCGTCGATATCTATTTGCTGGAAGCGTCTCACCATGCCTTTGCTGCGCGAGAAATAGCGGTTGTACTCATCGTAGGTGGTGCTACCGATGAAACGGATTTTACCACCCTCGAGATAAGGCTTGAGCATGTTCGACGCATCCATCGAACTGTCGCCAGTCTGCCCGGCACCCACGAGATTGTGTATCTCGTCGATATAGACCACGGGGGCCTCTTCCTGACTGATGCCGTCCATGATCATCTTCAGTCGTTTCTCAAAATCGCCACGGAACTGTGTGCCGGCAAGGAGCGTACCCAAATCTATCTGATAAATGCTGCTGCCTTTCAAGCGGTCAGGCACGTCGCCCGCCACGATGCGCGCGGCCAGTCCATAGACAAGGGCGGTCTTTCCCACACCCGACTCGCCCACATGCAGGGGGTTGTTCTTCTCTTTGCGGCAGAGCACCTGAATGGTGCGCTCCAATTCCGCCTCACGGCCGATGAGCGGGTTATGTTGTGCCACGGTGTCATTAAGCCTGACCACCAATTGGCGCCACGGTTGCACCTCTTCGACGGGTTGTTCTTCTGGTTCATCGACGAAAAGGTCATCCTCTGAGAAATCGTCATCGCCATCACTGTTGGTGGCACTGTTGCCGGCATATTCCGACACGAGCGTTGACATCAACTCCTCTTTCGTCAAAGGAATGCCTGTGCTTTCGTCAACACCAAGGCCGTTGACCAGAAAGTACGCAGCCTGACTGTCGTCGAGCCGCAAGATGCCACCCACGAGATGGGGCACGTCCAGCCGTGTGGCCGACGAGCATCTGACGGTCTCGTACGCCACATTGAGCACATAGTCAAGTTGGGCAGACGTGGCAAACGGCACCTCTGCATCTTCGGGCACTTTCTCCACTTCTTCCTCGAGATAACGGGTCAGTTCTGCTTGCAATTCCTCAGTTTTTCCGCCACAAAGGGCATACGCCATCTGGAACTGCGACTGTTGAGTGATAGCGAGCAGCAAATGTTCAACCAGCACGAACTCATGTCGCATGGTCTCGCGGTAATTGACAGCATCAGTAAATGCCTGACTTGCAAATATTGTGTTTTCTAATCCTTTTTTTGCCATGTTTTTTGTTTAGTCGTTTAGGGGGTTGGTCGTTTGGTCGTTTGAAGGATGGGAGTGCAGGGATTAATCACTCCCCTCTCCCCGGAGAGGGGCTGGGGGTAAGGCTTTGAGGCTTTTTTCACTCCTCCTCAGGTTGGCAGATAAGGCGGAGAGGGTATCCGGCGTCGCGTGCCATCTGAGTGGCCTTTCGCACCTTCGACGCCGCCACGTCGTAACTATATACGCCTACGACGGCCTGTCCCACGCGGTGCACTTTGAGCATGAGCATCAACGCCTCTGCTTTTTTCTTGAAAAA
>CAMJAO010000144.1 GCA_946403615.1 uncultured Prevotellaceae bacterium | reverse complement strand
AACCCTCCACCCTAAACCCTCTTATCCCCAACAATATGAAAAACGGAAAAACTTGTTTCGGCGTGATTATTGGCACACGCGCATACTTTAATTCTGAACTTGCTCGCGATGTACGCAAACAGTTACTCAAAACGATGGACGACCTTGGTTTTGAGTACATCATCTTGCCCGAAGATGCCACTCCAACGGGCAGCAGTAGTATAGAGACACGAGAGGACGGTCTCAAAGTGTCAAAACAGTTTCGTGAGCACCGCGACGAGATTGACGGCATAGTCGTCTCTCTTCCCAACTTCGGATTCGAGATTGGCATCATCAATGCGATTAGCGATGCCGACCTCAATGTTCCTGTGATGGTGCAAGCTTGTGATGACGAGAATGACAAGGTTGACTTGGACAGTCGCCGCGACGCCTTCTGCGGAAAAATCTCGGTTTGCAATAACCTCTACCAGTATGGAATACCTTTTACAGACACCACACTCCACACTTATAGCATCTATAGCCCACTGTTGGCGCAAGACCTAAAACGCTTCGCTGCTATTTGCCGCGTGGTCAATGGATTGCGCCACTGCCGAATCGGACAAATCGGCACGCGTCCGCTCGGATTCAACACTTGCCGTGCCAGTGAGAAACTCCTGCAACGTTCGGGTATCACTGTGGTTCCGGCCGACCTCTCCGAAATCCTTTTTGCTGCTCAGAAAATCAGTGATGACGACCCCAAATTCAAGGAGATGTGCAGTCGCATTCATAACTATGCGAAAGTGCCCGACAGTTATCGTGAGAAACTTAACTTACAAGCAAAATTCGGCGTGGCGGTCGAGAATTGGATTGAGGCAAATGATGTGCAAGCCGTTGCTATACAGTGTTGGGATTCTTTGGAGCAGAATTATGGTTGCGCGGCATGTGTTACGATGTCCATGCTCTCCGACAAACTCATCCCCGCTGCTTGTGAGACCGACTTGGCTGGTGCTGTCTCGATGTATGCGCTGGCATTGGCGTCGGAACAGGCCCCGGCATTGCTCGACTGGAACAATAATTTCGCAGAAGACCGTAATAAATGTGTCTGCACCCATTGCGGCAACTTTCCCAAACAGTTTGTCGGCAACAACGACCTCAAACTTGGTCCCCTCGGTGTGTTAGGTCGCACTTTGGGCAAAATCAATACCTTCGGCGCAGTATATGCAAAGGTCAGTGAAGGCGATTTCACCTTCTTCCGCATCAGTACCGACGACCCGAAAGGATACATTAAAGCTTATCTTGGTAAAGGTGAAATCACTAACGACCCCTATGGTATGGATGGATGCATCGCGGTCACAAAGGTTGATAACCTGCAGAAACTGATGAAATATATCTGTAAAAACGGGTTCGAGCATCATGTTGCCATGTGCCGCACCGATGTGGTAGAAATCCTTCAAGAGGCTATCGACACTTATCTCGGTTGGAACCTTTATGTGCATGAATAATTATTTTGTGTCATGAGTAACAAGAAATATCAAGGTGTTGTGGTGCCGATGGTCACTCCCGTTGATGAATACGGGAGACTGGACACGGCCGCGGTTGAACGCATTGTCGCGTTCTTCGCCGACAATGGCGTTTCACCCCTGCTCATGGGCACGACTGGTGAGGGCAATTCCGTCAGTAAAACTGATGCCATCCGCTTCGTTGAAACTGCCGTAAAAACGAGAAATCTTAAATCTCAAGACTCAACCCTCATTTCTCATAAACCTCAACTCATTTATGCCGGGTTGACGGGCAATTGCTTTGCCGAGCAGTTGGAGCAGGCCGAGGCATACACCTGTGCCGGTGCTGATGTCATAGTTGCTACGCTGCCTACCTATTATGCGCTTACACCAGAACAGATGGAGCATTACTATCTACGTCTGGCCGATAGCATTAAAGGGCCGCTCATGCTTTACAACATCCTCGCCACTACTCACATGAGCATCCCCGTGGATGTGATACACCGACTGGCTGACCATCCTAACATCGTGGGATTAAAGGATTCTGAGCGCGATATCGACCGTATGGCAACTTGTATAGATATCGCTAAAGGACGTGATGATTTCGCTTTCTTCTGCGGTTGGGCGGCACAGTCTGCTCATTCCCTGGAGATGGGTGGCGACGGCATCGTGCCTTCTACTGGTAATTTTGTGCCCGGAATGTTCCACTTGCTTTACGAGGCGGCAGTCAGAGGAGACATGGATACGGCCAATCGTTTGCAAAACGAAACCAATGAGATCGCGAAAATCTATCAGAAAGACCGCACTCTCGGTCAAAGTCTTGCTGCGCTCAAAGTGATGATGCAAACCAAAGGCCTCTGTCAGCCATGGATGCTCATGCCGCTCACACGTCTCTCACCTGAAGAGGAAAACTGTATCATAAATCAGTTGGCTAAGCCATAACCTTTTTAACTCCCCATACCCATGCATTGGATTGATTACGTCATCGTCTTGGCATCAATTCTGGCTGCTATCGGTGCTGGACTCTTCTTCGCGCATAAACAGAAAGACACCTCGGCGTATTTTGCTGCAAGTGGTAAGATACCCGCTTGGGCAGTAGGCATGAGTATCTTTGCCACGCTCATTTCCAGTGTCACTTTTTTGGCATACCCGGGCGCGGCATACGGAGGCAACTGGATACTTCTGGTTCAGGGATTGATGGTTCCTGTCGTGCTGGTGGCCCTCATCGGTGTCATTGTACCTTTGTTTCGCAAGGTGATACGTCTTAGCACCTATGAATATTTCGAACGTCGTTTCGGCCTCTTCGCGCGACTTTATAGTTCTGTGGCTTTCACTTTGAGTCATTTCTCCAAGTCGGGCACGGTCTTTTTCTTGGTCAGTATGGCGTTGGCGACTTTCCTCGGCATCGATATCTATACCATTGTGCTTGTGTTGGGCATCACGATTATCATCCTCACCTTGTTGGGTGGCATGGAGGCCATTGTCTGGATGGATGTGGCACAGGGTATGTTGCTTATCGGCGGCGGTGTCATCTGTGTGGCCGTGTTGCTCTTCTTGCCCGAGGGCGGACCATCTGAGGTGATGCGCATCGCTACGGATAATAACAAGATTGACTTCGGACCGTATGATTGGGATCTCGTCGACCTCACTTTCCTTGTCATGGTTCTCAATGGTATCTTCTATGCTTTGCAAAAATACGGAACAGACCAGACCATCGTGCAACGGTATCTTGCAGCCAAAAATGACCGCGAAGCAAAGAAGGCGGCCTATATCGGTGTGCTGATGTCGGTGCCTATCTGGGCCTTGTTCATGTTCATCGGCACATGTCTCTTTGCCTATTATCATACGGCGGGAGCACCAGTCTTGCCCGATGGCATCAAAGCCGACGAGGTCTTCCCTTATTTCATTGCCCATGAATTGCCGATTGGCATACGCGGACTTATTGTGGCGGCTTTGGCTGCTGCGGCCATCTCCAGCCTCGATTCTGATCTCAACTGCATCTCTGCTATTGCTGTGCAAGATTATTATGCCCGGTTCAAGAAAAATCCCACCGACAGGCAAAAACTGCGTTTCGGACGCTGGATGGTTGTCCTCAGCGGTATCGGTGCTGTAGGCGTAGCATGTTTGTATGTCTCATGGGGAGGCGAAGGCGTTCTCGGAGCGCTCTTCTCGCTATATGCTATTTTCTCTGCTGGCATTGTCGGTATCTTTATGCTCGGATTGTTTAGCAGAAGGGCAAACAAGCAAGGACTTTACATCGGTATCGCTGCCGCTGTGATTTTCACCGCATACGCTGTGCTCACATCTACAAAGGTTGACATGAATGGCGACGGTACCAAAGAGACGCTCCTTAATCTCGGGGAGTGGAACTTTACCCATCACAAATACATGCTCGGGGTATATAGCCACCTCATCGTCCTTGTCGTCGGCTATTTGGCCAGTTTCTTTTTCAAAACACCCAAGGCGCCCAAAGAATTAACCATCTACGGATACTTCGAGGCAAAGAAGAAAAAACGTGCCTGAAATCATTCAGTTTTTACCTATAGCACCCATTAATACCCATTATTCCCATAATTTCCATCACAATGAAACCTATCATAGCCATCACCATGGGCGACCCAGCAGGCATTGGACCTGAGATAGTAGCGCGTGCCCTCAGTCGTGAAGATACATACCAGAAGTGCAGACCCATTGTCACGGGCGATGCTGCCATCATCAAGCAGGCTGTGCATCTGCTCGGACTTAATCTCGCGGTCAATGCTGTTGACCAAGTGCGAGATGCGAAGTTTGAGTACGGCACCATAGATGTCTTTGACCTTCATTGTGTCGATTTGTCTTCATTCCGTTTTGGAGAGGTTCAGTCTCAATGCGGTCATGCGGCTTTTCTTTCCATCAAGAAAGCCATAGATCTGGCGATGGCCGACGAGGTGGACGCTACGGTCACGGCTCCTCTCAATAAGGAGGCCCTCAATCTCGCAGGCCATCATTTCGACGGACACACGGAGATGTATGCCACCTTCACCAACACCAAGAAATATGCCATGCTTTTGGCCGACGAGTTTCTGCGTGTGATTCATGTCTCTACGCACGTTCCTCTGCGTAAAGCATGTGATTTGGTCAAAAAAGCACGAATTATCGAGGTGACGGAATTGATAGATGATGCCTGCCGTCAGTTTGGGATAGAGAACCCACGTATCGGTATCGCAGGTCTAAATCCCCATTCCAGCGACAACGGTCTGTTTGGCGATGAAGAGGCACTGGAGATTACTCCGGCTGTGGAGGAACTGCAGCAACGAGGATTCAATGTGATAGGTCCCGTACCGCCTGATACTCTCTTCGCCAAAGCAAAATGCGGACAGTTTGACGGCTGCGTGGCCATGTATCACGACCAGGGGCATATCCCTTTCAAAGTAGTCGGGTTCAACTGGAATCAAGCGACAGGAAAAATGGACAGTGTGAAAGGTGTCAACATTACGCTCGGCCTTCCCATTATTCGTGTTTCTGTCGACCATGGTACGGCTTTCGATGTGGCAGGTAAAGGTGTCGCCTCTGACGATGCGCTCATGCTTTCCATTGATTATGCGGCGAAAATGGCTATCAACCGTAGGAATAAGAAATGATTGTTGTCATTGCTGACGATATCACGGGTGCTGCTGAAATGGCAGGCATCGCTTTTCAACGTGGACTGAATGTGCTTTTCGCACTGCAAAGTGTGGAAACATTTTCTGTCTGCGATGTCCTTGTTATCGCTACCGACACCCGCTCCATGACAGAACAGGAGGCTGTTGATGACACGCGACGCGTATTATCCCGTTTGATGAGTCGTTTCTATGAGGACGGAACCAATAGAGTGGGAGAGTATATCCTTTTCAAAAAGACAGATTCTGCGCTTCGTGGTCATATTATGGCTGAATTGACTGCGCTGATGGAGGCAACTCATTACCGACAGGCGCTTTTCCTGCCTGCCAATCCTTCCAGAGGACGGCGCGTCATTCATGGCCGTTATGAGATTGATGGACGCCCTATTCATGAGACGGATTTCTCATTTGATCCTGAGTTCCCTGCAACGACATCTGTGATGAGTGAGCGTTTTCCTGATGCTGATGCCCGTCACATCATCATCCCCGATGTGTCTTCCATGGAAGATGTGCATATGACGGCAAATCAGTTCTCACCTTCAGAAACGCTTTTTGCTGGTGCTGCCGACCTTTTCTCCGCTTTTCTTGATATTGTTTCCCCCGATACGATTCCCATGTCTTCTCATCACGTTTTTCACATTCGAGGCTCAATATTGATGATTGCGGGCAGCACACAAAGCAAATCTCTCTCGACAGATATACCTGTGTCTGCCATGCCTCTTGAGGTGTATGACACAGATATACCTGTGTCTGCCATGCCTCTTGAGGTGTATGAC
>CAMJAO010000143.1 GCA_946403615.1 uncultured Prevotellaceae bacterium | reverse complement strand
CTCCTTCGCCATGCACGAGGCGATAGGTGTCATTATCTGCCTGGTCAGCAATGCCAATAGACAGCCGCATTTGCAGGGCGGCAGCCAACCGACTTCTCCAAAAATCATCGTCAATGGGAATATCCCGGAAGGAGAGCACACGGACGGTAATGGAGCCGATCTGATAATGACCTACTGCGATAAAATCACCGTTTGCGGTAAAGACTTTAACTACATCCCCCTCTTGCATGTCAGGGTCAACGTGGTGAATAGCCCCGGAGAAAATCCAGGGGTGGAACCGCAACAGGCTATCCTCTTTGCCTCTTTTTAGATATACTGCTTTCATTGTTTATGGGAGGATTGGGTGTGATGGGAATTATGGGTATTATAATGGGTGTGATGGGATTATATGTTGTTCATGTCCTCGAGGGCGGGTTCGGGAATAACCACCAGTTCGTAATCACCGGTTTGCACAAGACGTAAATATTCTCGATAAAGATTGATGCAGGCCCACGCATCGGTGGCAGCATATATCTTTTGCCTATCAGAGAGAATTTGAGCCTCCCAATTGGTGAGTCGTTGGTTTTTACTGATACGCTGTCCGAAGATGTTGGCATATAGTTTTTGGAGGCTGAGATCCTCGATACCGATTTCCCTCATGTGGTCTTGCAAGTCGATGAACAACCCCGGCGTAAACTCGGCGTTTCGATGGAGCGAAAGGATATCATCATTGAGAGAAAGCCCTATTTTAGGTACTGTGGTGTCTTCCAGCAAGCGTATAATATCAGGAGTCATGCCCGATTGATTGAGACGGAACAAAAAACAAATTTCAGGCGTAGACACTTGCATGAGCGCCACCTTATGCACCGAGCCTTTTTTGAAAGAAGGTCTTGTCTCTGTATCAAATCCGAGGATGGGTTGCGACAATAAGAAATCTACGGCCTTGCGTGTCTCTTTTTCCGAATAAACGACCACGATTTTCCCTTGGAATTCCACAACAGGCAGTTTTAGAATTTCCGTTTTGTCGTATTTATTATAGATGATTTTTTTCATAATTTCCGTTACGATGTGCAAAATTAGAAAAAAGTTCTGAAATTATCTCTTATTCTAAGAAAAAACCTGTATTTTTGCATACTAAAATTACGAATAACAATAAAGAGTCAGACAAAATACATACTGCATCCATGGCTAAGAGTAAGAAAAAGAATACTCCCAAGAAATCTGCATCGTTTGCCGAAGCATTGGGAATCAATAATATATTTCAAAACGAGAAGTTCAAATTTTTGATTGGTTTCACTCTCCTTCTGATATCAGTCTATCTGATTGTGGCCTTCATTTCTTATTTCAGCAGCGGCGAGGCCGACCAGAGTCTGGTTTTGGCCCCGAAGCCCGGAGAGTTGGAAAATCCCAATCACGAGTTTCAAAATATTTGCGGTTCGATCGGCGCCTATTTAAGCCATTTCTTCATTGCCCGTTGCTTTGGCGTTGCCGCTTTCCTCATCCCGTCATTCTTAGGCCTTTGTGCGCTGAAGATGACAGGAGCCTATAAGAAACTCAATCTATGGAAATGGTTTTTCGGCATGTCCGTGCTGTTGCTTTGGTGTTCATTGGCCTTTGCCAAATTCTTAACGCCTATCTTCGGTGACCGCATCTTCAATCCCGGCGGCGACCATGGCATCAATGCTGTGAACTGGTTTGAAAATATCATTGGCGCCCCCGGTCTCATCGCTTTGCTTATTATCGTTGCCATCATTTTCCTGACTTACCTGAGCAGCGAAACAATGTATAAGATTCAAAACATTTTGAATCCCAGTAACGTGTTTAAGAAAATACCATTCATCATAACGAACAACCAACCTAAATCGGAATATGCCGGAGTTGACGGTGTAGAGCCCGACCCTGACGTTTTCGATGACCCTGCCGCACAGACTGTAACATTCACCGACAATGGCATGACGGTAGATGAACCCGCCTCTACAGATGGTTCTTCGAATGGCCGTGTGATCAGAAGGCGCAATGAAAAATCCAACGAGGGAAAAGACCCCAACATGGTAATTGAGGTAGGCGAAGACGAGGAGAAGGCACACGGCAAGACCTTGAACGGTTCGGATGCACTGAGTACGCCCATTAACCCGAAAGAACCTTTTACCCGTTATCAGTACCCGACATTGAGTCTGCTGAAACGATATGAGAGTGACGGTAAGCCTTATATCAACGAGGAAGAGCAGATGGCGAACAAACGTCGCATCGTGGAAGTGTTGAACAATTTCGGCGTTCAAATCCGCGAGATACGTGCCACAGTGGGTCCGACTATCACACTATATGAGATAACACCCGCCGAAGGCATCCGTATTGCCAAGATCCGCAACCTGGAAGACGACATTGCGCTGAGCCTTGCCGCCTTGGGCATCCGTATCATCGCCCCCATTCCCGGTAAAGGAACTATCGGTATCGAGGTGCCTAATAAGACACCGAATATCGTTTCTATGGAAAGCATCTTGAACTCCAAGAAATTCCAGGAAACGAAGATGGATTTGCCTATCGCATTGGGTAAGACCATCACCAATGAGGTGTATATGGTGGATTTGGCAAAGATACCCCATCTATTGGTAGCCGGTGCGACCGGACAAGGTAAATCTGTGGGTCTGAATGCTATCATCACTTCCTTATTATATAAGAAACACCCGAATGAGTTGAAGTTTGTGCTGATAGACCCGAAGAAAGTGGAATTCAGTGTTTACAGCCGTATTGCCGACCATTTCATGGCGACCGTAGACGATGATGACGAACCCATTATCACCGATGTGACGAAAGTGGTGCGCACACTGAAGAGCCTCTGCACCCTGATGGATCACCGTTATGACTTGTTGAAACAAGCTGGCACACGCAATATCAAGGAGTATAACAACAAGTACATCAACCATCAGTTAAATCTGACAGAAGGTCACGAATATATGCCCTATATCGTGGTCATCATTGATGAGTTCGGTGACCTGATTATGACTGCCGGCAAGGAGATAGAGCTCCCCATCGCACGTATAGCACAGTTAGCCCGTGCCGTGGGTATCCACATGGTGATTGCCACACAGCGCCCGACAACGAACATCATCACGGGTACCATCAAAGCCAACTTCCCCGGCCGAATGGCGTTTAAGGTGAGTGCGATGATCGACTCTCGCACAATTTTGGACCGCCCGGGCGCCAATCAGTTGGTGGGTCGCGGCGATATGCTGATTATCAACGGCACCGAGCCTGTACGTGTACAATGCGCCTTCATCGATACGCCTGAGGTGGAACGCATCAACGAATACATTGAAAACCAGCCCGGTCCGACATCTCCCATGGAACTGCCCGAACCTGTCAGCGAAGACGGAGGCATGAGCGGCAGTGGCGAAGGCGGCAGTATGGACACCGGCAATCTGGATCCTATATTTGCCGAGGCTGCACGACATATTGTGTTGACACAGCAAGGCAGCACGAGTATGATTCAGCGTAAATTCTCCATCGGATACAACCGTGCCGGTCGTTTGATGGACCAGTTGGAGAAAGCCGGAGTGGTAGGTGCGGCACAAGGCAGTAAGCCCCGCGAGGTGCTGATTCAAGACGAGAACTCGTTGATGACACTGCTCAGCGAGTTGAGATAACTGTATAAATCATCCTCTGAAGATAATATTAATCAGAAATAGTGACAGGACACTAAACACTAAACCATATAAACTAAACGATTAAAAACATTTAAGGTATGAAGAAAAGGATAATGATGACTGTGTTGACAGTCATGTTGGCCATGGTCTGCTTCGGACAGCAACCAGCAAAAGCCAAGAAGATATTAGACAAGACCGCAGCAGCACTGAACGCGCAAGGCGGAGCGAGTGCCAATTTCACCATGCAAAGCGACGGCATAGGAAGCACATCGGGCACCATAGCCATCAAAGGCAATAAATTCCGTGCGACGACTCCCGAAGCCTCGACTTGGTATAACGGAACGACCCAGTGGACCTATATGAAAAAGACTGATGAGGTGAATGTGAGCAACCCTGACGAGCGCCAACAGTCACAATTGAATCCCTACAAGTTTATTACGATGTATAAAAGCGGTTATCGTTTGGGCGTGAAAGACGTGTCGGGCGGTTGGGAAGTACATCTGAAAGCACTGAACATGGGCCGCAGCATCCAAGAAATGTATATCAATGTAAGCAATCAGTATCTGCCCACCAAGGTTCGCATCCGTGAGGGTAAGAAATGGAGCACCATCACCATCAGCAATTTCCACGCCGGCAATCAGAGTGATGACACCTTCGTTTTCCCTGCGAAAGACTACCCCGATGCCGAAATCATAGATTTGCGTTAAACCATGGCCTCACACATTTCCCGTTATTCCCTGTATCGCGAACTCCGCCGACACTTGACTTTGGCGGACCGCCGCAATGTGGCTTTCGAGCAGAACAAAGCCGCCAAGTATATTTTATATATCGCTGCAGCCTTCGTCATTTTATATCTGATGATGTTTGGCGTGATATTGGCACTAGCAGCGAACGAGAGCAAATGGCTTGAAGCCAGTACACTGATGTATGGTATTTCTCCACTGATTCTGACAGCCGATTTCTTTGTGCGTTTCATCGTTCAGCAGACCCCTACCCAACTGGTCAAGCCCTACTCGTTGTTGCCCATTTCTAAATTTGCATGCATCGACTGTTTCATCGCCAATTCGGTATTGAGCCTTGGCAATCTGACATGGTTTGCCATGTTCATTCCCTATGTGATAATGGCCGTGATTTTCAGCGAGGGCGTAGTGGCTTCGTTAGGGTTCCTGTTTGGTTTTTATCTGCTGATAGTGATTAACAGCCAGTGGTACTCTTTGGCTCGCACACTGATAAACACCCACATCGCCTGGTGGGCACTTCCCGCGGTGGTTTATGCTGTGATGTACTCGCCTTGGTATATCGGCAAGGGAGCCGGTTTTGAGCGTTTATGCGACACCTACGCTCATTTAGGCGAATGGTTGCCAGGCTGGAATATTCTGGCATATCTCTGTCTGTTTGCGCTGCTTGCCCTTCTCATCTTTATCAACCGCCGTGTGCAATACCATCAGATATGGGCAGAACTGGGCAAAGTGGAACAGACCAAAATCCGCCACGCCTCGAAATTGGCGTTCTTCAACCGCTTCGGCGAAACAGGTGAATATCTGAAACTGGAAGCGAAAAGTATCATGCGCAACAAGAATCTGCGCAAGATATTTATCTTTGCCTGCATATTTATACTGATTATCAGCCTGATAGTGTCATACACCGATGTTTATTCAGGCGAGTACATGACAATATTCTGGTGTATTTACAACTTTGCCATCTTTGGCGCGATGATACTGGTGAAGGTAATGTGCTACGAAGGCAATTACATAGAGTGCCTGATGACACGCAAAGAAAACATCATCTCGCTGCTGACCGCGAAGTTTTATTTTTACAACGCATTGTTGCTGATACCGTTCATCTTGATGACACCCACCCTGATAACAGGCAAGTGCACCCTATTGATGTTGCTCGGCGTGATGATGTTTACGGCCGGTGTTGTTCATTGCCTGTTTTTTCAGATGGCCGTTTACAACAAGCAGTCTATCCCTCTAAACACGAAATTGATTGGAAAGGGCGGCATGGAGAATAATTATCTGCAGATTGTAGTAGAAATGATCGTCTTCATCGTTCCTATTATCCTCATCAAAGTGTTGGAGGCATTGTTTGGCAGTACGGTGGCATACTCTATCATTCTGTGCATCGGCATACTGTTCATCCTCGGCCATCCTCTATGGATACGCAATATCTATAACCGTATGCAAAAACGGAGATACGAGAATCTGGAAGGATTCAGGGCTTCGAGGTGAAGTCAGCCAATCCATCCCATGAGGGCGTGTCAAAATGTTATTTTAGTCGTCCTTCGGACGAGAAATCGTACAAATCTGACCAAATCTCGCATTCAA
>CAMJAO010000142.1 GCA_946403615.1 uncultured Prevotellaceae bacterium | reverse complement strand
ATAGAGCACGTCATCGCCCCTAAAGTCCTGCGGCGCACCTTCGCTGAACGATACGACACAAGGTTTCCCCACGGCATCGGCATAATCAAAGATATATTTGAATCCGAGGGCGTCGGTAGCATAAGTATATCGGTAGAGGTCGTCTTCGGAGATGAGGGGCAGGTCGGTGCTCACAGCATTTGACACCAGACAGAGGTCGCTGTCGAATGCCATGCCGCGATAAGGCGTATCGAAACCGCTGCCGGCTGCCATCCCGGCGGTATGAGTGCCATGGGAAGAAAGATGGGCGTCGCGCGAACTGCCATAGGCAAGAATGGTTTCCTCTGTGGTGTATTCCGCTCCAACAGGCATTACCGAACCGATGGTATCGGCAGAAATCATGTCCCAGAAACGACGGATGCGGTAGTTGGAACCGGTCGAGTCATAAAAGGTAGGATGAGTAAGGTCGAAACCGATATCCTGCAATCCCACGACCACACCTTTGCCCGTATAAGCCATGGGGAGATTATCGCCAGCGTATACCGGCAACGCATTGATTACCAGGGCGGTGGTATCCATCATCACCTTTCCGCTTTGGTGCGCCTCGATGCGACTGACGCGACGGTCGGCTGACAGGGATGTGAGTTTGTCAAGCGGTATCTCCGCAATGCAAATATCGTCCATCTGCGTCAGGACACGCCCTCCATATTGGCAGAGAATATCGTCACCGCTACCCTCCACTCGTACGAACGCAACGAGTTTTTTCGCAGAATGACGTGCTGCCCGTGAAGCAGACATGATTTCTCCCCTACCCTGTTTGGAGGTTATCTCTTGCCTGACAATATCACGCACCCATCCTGACATCTTGTGATAAGCAGGATGGTCTGTCTGCGCAAATACCGTCAGCGACAGTATCAACAGACAGAAGAGGATAGAAACTCGTCGCAACATAACAGGTGCAAAATAAAACAAAAAAAATGAGATGTGCAAATTATTGGGAAGATAAAAGGGAAGTTATAGGGAGGTAAAGGGAAGGTCGTCGTGGCACGAGGACTTGCTCAACGGGGAGATCAATGGGGGATGATGAGGTTGCAGACACGCAAAAAGGCGCTCCCCGAGAGGAACGCCTTCACTTTTTTACTGTTGGCAGGAAAGAGAATTATCTCAAACCACGGTTATACAATGTGATATTCAAAATGCGCACATAAGTGTGATACTGCTCATCGTTGAGGATGTAGCGCATGTTGGCCAGGTCGCGATTGATGGCTTTTTTCATCTTCTCGGGACGCTCTTCCTCAGTAGCCTCAGCCACGGTCATCATCTCGCGTGAGAACTGGTCGTGCACGAGTTGCACGGTCTCCACTTGGTCGCAGTTGAGTTGCAGTGCTTTAGACAGCATAGCGATATTGACTCGCATGTTGTATGCCTGAGCATTCTGTACGTTGTTGTCGTTTTCACCTTCTGCGAAAGCCACGGTCATGGTGAGAGCCATGGCAATAGTTAACATCATCTTTTTCATCTTTTTACCTTTCTTTTTTAATGAGCCCTACTTTCTATCAATAGTCAAAATGTTATACGGGCTCGTGTTATCCTAATTAATGTTATCCTAAAATGATTTTCAGCGCTGTTGTCATTTTTGTCTTTCGACGGTGCAAAGGTAGAGACTTTTCATGCCGTGACAAACATTTTCGGGGTAATTCCGCATGATAAGGCCTGATTTTTGATATGAGTCAAAAAATGAGCGAAAATAACAAAAATCACATTTTTTCGACGAAAGAATACAAAATTATAAGTTTTTCGAAGGGAAAACAGCGTTTTTGACACACGAGATATTGTCAGGAGTTTAGCGGTAAATGATGTATCCTCCTTGGGTCATGGCGCAATATTTGCGGAGGAGGGTGAGGATAAATTCAGCATTGGCACGGACCTGGTCCTCGCGGCCGTCGTAGCCATTGATGAGCACGAGAAGGTGGGTAGTATGAATATCGATTTTGGTGCGCTCATTGTCGCTGGTGGGTGTGCCTACCCCACCCTGTGCATCGCGATATACGGGCAGTCCGGCGATATTGAGCATGCCACGGCCAATGCCCTCGTAAGGTTCGCCCTCGCGTCCGATGCCTAAGGTGAGCGTGTCGCCCACAAACTTGTCCGCATCAAAGCCGCCGATGCTGTAGCCGTATGCGATACTGGCCAAATTGATGAGATCGACCAATGTGTCAATCTGATAAAGAGTCTTTCCCTGCAACATTCTCCGAATGAGCGCCTCGGATGCGGGGCGATAGCGCGAAGGGTCTTTACCACAAGCACGATAAACACGGCGCGTAGCCTCAATGCCGGAGAGCTGTTTCAACGACTCGGTGGTCAATTCAGCACGATATTTCTCGCCCATCTGATTGATTTCCTGCCACAAAGCGTCACAGTAGGGTGAATTGGTGACCCACGCCTCGACCGCTGCCCCGACAAAACCGGGGCACACATTTTCTATCTCTTGGGATACGGTAATGTTCATTATTGATGTATCGGGAAGTTAAAGAAGTTAAGGAAGTTAAAGAAGTTAAAGAAGTTAAGGAAGTTAAGGACAACAGTTTGCCAAATAGGATAACAGGATATCCATCTGATGGGTTTAGTCATCAAAAAGGGAGAGTTCTATAGGGCCACGTCCGACATTGGAGGAACGGCCTTCGGTACTCTTATCTTGCACCACAATGCCACTCTCTTGTACCTCAGCACTGTTCTCTTGCTCATTGTCAACAGAACCTTGTTCATCTGGGTTTGCACTTTGCTTCTTAGAAGAATTCTCTTGTCCCTCAATCATCGCCAAGAATTCCTCTTCGCTGACGACGGGGACACCGAGTTTTTCGGCTTTTTGGAGTTTGGAGGGCCCCATGTTCTCGCCAGCGAGGATGAATGACGTCTTACCACTGATGCTGCCCACATTCTTCCCGCCATGCTGCTCGATGATGGCCTTGTATTCGTCGCGGCTATGATGTGTAAACACACCGCTGATGACGATACTCTTGCCTGCGAGCGTGTCGCTTGCCGCCTGCATCTGCTCATCAGAGAGAGACATCTGCAATCCCACCTCTTTAAGCCGTGCGAGGATACGCAGGTTCTCCTCATCATGGAAATACGCCACCACACTCTTTGCCATCACCTCGCCGATACCCTCCACTTGTTGCAGTTCGTCGAGTGTGGCATTTTCAAGTGCGTCCATCGTTTTGAAATGACGGGCAAGAAGTTTAGCTGTAGTCTCGCCGATAAACCTTATGCCCAATGCGAAGACCACCCGTTCGAAAGGTACGTTGACGGTATCGCGAATGCCCTTTACCACTTTCTCTGCCGATTTCTGCCTCGACCCGTCGCCATTGATTTGATCGACGCGTATGTCATAGAGGTCGGCGATGTTATGTATCAGTCCTCGCTGGAAGTAGTCATCGACTGTTTCAGGACCAAGCGAGTCGATATTCATGGCCTTTCGAGCGATGAAATGCTCAATGCGTCCTTTGATTTGCGGCGGACAACCAGCATCATTGGGACAGTAATAGGCCGCCTCGCCCTCGTAGCGCACCAGTTCGGCGCCACATTCCGGACAATGGGTGATAAACTGTACGGGTAGCGCGTCGGCAGCGCGGTTTTCCACATCCACACCGACGATTTTCGGGATAATCTCGCCGCCTTTCTCCACAAAGACGTAATCGCCGAGGTGAAGGTCGAACGAGCGTATAAAGTCCTCGTTGTTGAGCGTGGCGCGTTTGACAGTGGTTCCCGCCAACTGCACCGGCTCCATATTCGCCACGGGTGTGACAGCACCGGTGCGTCCCACTTGGTAAGTCACCTCGTTGAGACGTGTACGAGCGCGTTCAGCCTTGAACTTATAGGCGATGGCCCAGCGCGGGCTCTTAGCGGTAAATCCCAAAGCACGCTGCTGGCGCAGTGAATTGACTTTAAGCACAATACCGTCAGTGGCCACTGGCAATTGTTTGCGTGCCTCGTCCCAATAATGGATATAGTCGAAAATCTCGTCGATGGTGACAGCCTTCTTCATGCCCTCACTGATTTTGAAGCCCCATTGACGGGCAATCTCAAGATTCTCGAAATGTCCGTCGGCAGGCACTTGCTCGCCGAGCAGATAATAGAGGTAAGCATCGAGTTGACGGCTTGCCACGAGTTCAGACTTCTGACTTTTAAGTGTGCCCGATGCCGCGTTTCTCGGATTGGCGAAAAGCGGTTCGCCAGCCGCTTCGCGCTCCTCATTCAACCGCTCGAACACCCGCCACGGCATGAGTATCTCGCCACGGATTTCGAAGTTGTCGGGGATGGGAGGAACCTCTCCCGAGGAGGGGGACACTGGTTGCCCAGACAGACTATTCCCTACCCCTAAAACAAGAGGTATGGAACGGATGGTTTTGACATTCGCTGTGACATCATCGCCATGAACACCGTCGCCACGCGTCACAGCACGCACCAATTGGCCATGCTCGTAAGTGAGTGAGATGGACAGTCCATCGTATTTCATCTCACAACACACCTCAAAAGGTTCTCCTGCGAGGAGTTTTTTTACAGACGCATACCAGTCAGCCACCTCCTGCTCATTGTAAGTATTAGCCAGTGAGAGCATCGGATAGCGGTGAGCCACCTGTTGGAATTCCTGATTGAGGTCGCTCCCCACACGCTGTGAAGGCGAATTGGGATCGTACATATCAGGATGGCGCGCCTCAAGGTCCTGTAATTCGCGCATGAGCATGTCAAAGGCCTGGTCGTCGATGACAGGTTGATTCAGGACATAATAACGGTAATTATGTTCGTGGAGTTCTTTTCTAAGTTGGATGATTCTTTCTTGTTCGGTCATTTTGAATTATTAATGTGGAATGACGAATGCGAAATGGTCGCTTCGCGATGAAGATTATCAATTGTGAATGGCGAATTATCACCCTACCCCGTCGCCGGTATAGAGTTGGTAGTATTTTCCTTTCTGGGCGATGAGTTCGTCGTGCGTGCCACGCTCAATGATACGGCCCTTTTCCAGAACGATGATACAATCGCTGTTTCGCACAGTGGAGAGACGGTGTGCAATAACGAAGGTGGTACGTCCGCGCATGAGCGAGTCCATGCCCCGCTGCACCATGCGTTCTGTTCGTGTGTCGATGGATGACGTGGCCTCGTCGAGGATAAGCACAGGCGGGTCGGCGATGGCTGTGCGTGCGATGGAGAGCAACTGGCGTTCACCCTGACTCAGGTTACCGCCTTCGCCGTTGAGCATGGTCTGATACCCATCGCTCAGACGACGTATAAAGTCATCTGCCCCGACCAATTTAGCCGCCTCGACACACTCCTCATCCGTGGCATCGGGTCTGCCGTAACGGATATTGTCAATCACCGTGCCGGAGAAGAGGTGAATCTCTTGCAGCACCATACCTAGACTGCGTCGCAAATGAGGTTTGGCTATATCGTTGATATTGATGCCGTCGTATTGTATCTTTCCGTCCTGAATGTCGTAGAAACGGTTGATGAGATTAGTGATGGTAGTCTTACCCGCACCCGTACCGCCCACAAACGCGATTTTCTGGTCGGGCATGGCGTCGATAACGATATCCTGTAGGACCTGCCGTTCAGGCACATAGCTGAAATCGACCATATCGAACTTGACACCACCCTCGACGCGTGTGAGCGACCCGTCGGGTTTCTTCCATGCCCATTCCTGCGTGCGATGGTCAGTCTCCTTCATATTTCCTTTGTCGTCGCTCTCGACACAGACGAGTGTCACGTTGCCCTTGTCTTCCTCGGGAGTCTCATCCATCAGTTCAAACACGCGCTCTGCACCAGCCGATGCAGTGATGATGCTATTGATTTGCTGGCTGATGTGCGCGATAGGCTGAGAGAAATTCTTATTGAGCGTGAGGAATGACACGAGTGTACCAATGGTCAATGCCCCGTATCCCGATGAGATGGCGATGGTGGCACCGACAACCGCAATGAGCAAGT
>CAMJAO010000141.1 GCA_946403615.1 uncultured Prevotellaceae bacterium | reverse complement strand
CTGAAGAAAGAACTCGAAGACGAGGGCTTCGACGATGTGGAGATGGACGAGAAAGGCTATATCTACGCCACGCTGAAAGCCAACACGAAGAAAGAGGTGCCCGTCATCGGTTTCATCTCGCATTACGACACCAGCCCTGACTGCAGTGGCGCAGGCGTTAAACCGAGAATCGTCAAAAACTACGACGGCAAGGACATACTGCTGTCGGAGGGCATCGTGTCGTCGCCGAAGAAATTCCCCGAACTGCTGCAGCATGTGGGCGAAGACCTCATCGTGACCGACGGTACGACTTTGCTCGGTGCCGACGACAAGGCGGGAATCGCCGAGATAGTTCAGGCCATGTGTTATCTGCGCGACCACGATGACATCCAGCACGGCGATATCCGTGTGGCGTTCAATCCCGACGAGGAGATAGGCATGGGCGCGCATCATTTCGATGTGGAGAAATTCGGTTGCGAATGGGCTTACACCATCGACGGCGGCGACGAGGGCGAACTGGAGTTTGAGAATTTCAACGCAGCATCGGCCAAAGTACGTATCAAGGGCGTGAGCGTGCATCCCGGCTATGCCAAAGGCAAGATGGTGAACGCCAACCGCGTGGCTGCGGAGTTTGCCGCCTTGTTGCCCGCAGAGGAAACACCCGAGAATACAGAAGGTTATCAGGGATTCTACCACCTGCTCGGCATTAACTCAAACATCGAGGGCGCCACGATGTCATACATTATCCGCGACCATGACCGTGACCGTTTCGAAGAGCGCAAGGCCTACATCAAGCAGTGCGCTGACGTCATCAATGAGCGTTTCGGCGAGGGCACCTGCACCATCGACGTCAATGACCAGTATTACAACATGAAGGAGAAGATAGACCCCAACATGCATGTTATCGACCTGGTGTTGCACGCAATGCAGCAGTGCGGTGTGGCTCCGCAGGTGAAACCCATCCGCGGCGGCACTGATGGTGCGCAACTGTCCTTCAAGGGGTTGCCTTGTCCGAACATCTTTGCCGGTGGCGTCAATTTCCACGGCCCGTTTGAGTTTGTTTCCGTCCAGGTGATGGAAAAAGCCATGCGCGTCATCGTGAAAATCTGCGAACTGACCGCCGCATATAATGATTGACCTCATAGACTATGGAGCTTAAAAGGCTCCATAGTTTCTATAGACACTTCTCATCATTCTTCATACGCGATTCGTAATTCTTCATCGCATAGCGACCATTCTTCATTTTACATTCATCATTGAATCATGTCTTCTCTTCCTGCCCTTGTCGAAGATTTAACCCTGATACTTATAGTAGCGGGTGTTGTCACGCTGTTGTTTAAGCGGCTGAAACAACCGTTGGTCTTGGGTTATATCGTGGCGGGATTTCTTGTCAGTCCGCATATGCCTTACATCTCATCGGTGGTCGATGAGGCGAATATCCACACATGGGCCGACATCGGTGTGATGTTCCTATTGTTCTCGCTCGGACTGGATTTCTCATTTAAGAAAATCGTGAAGATGGGAGCCGCACCCGTCATCGCCACCGTGACGGTCATCTTCTTTATGATGACGCTGGGTGTGTGCGCGGGTTATGCCTTCGGTTGGAACAAGATGGACTGCATCTTCCTCGGCGGTATGCTCGCCATGAGTTCCACCACTATTATTTATAAGGCTTTCGACGACTTGGGCCTTCGGCAGCAGAAATTTGCCGGCATGGTGATGAGTGTGCTGATTTTGGAAGACATCCTCGCCATTGTGATGATGGTGATGCTGTCTGCCATCGCCTCGGATAAAGGAGCTGACAGCGGCCAGATGATAGGCAGTGTGCTTCAAATCGTGTTCTTCCTGGTGTTGTGGTTTGTGGTGGGCATCTTCCTTATACCGATGGTGCTGCGCTCCCTGCGCAAACTGATCAACAACGAGACGATGCTCATCTTGGCATTGGGATTGTGCTGTCTCATGGCGTTTATCTCCACGCAGGTAGGATTTAGCGGGGCCTTCGGCGCGTTTGTCATGGGTTCCATCCTGGCCGAGACAGTAGAGGCTGAGCGGATTATCAAACTGGTAGAGCCAGTGAAAAACCTCTTCGGAGCCATTTTTTTCGTGTCGGTGGGTATGTTGGTCGAACCACAGGTGCTGGTCGATTACGCCCTGCCCATCATAGCTTTGGTGCTCACCATCCTGGTGGGGCAGGCGGTGTTCGGTACCTTGGCGTTCGTGCTCTCCGGACAGTCGCTCAAATCGGCTGTACGTTGCGGATTTTCCATGGCACAGATAGGTGAGTTCTCGTTTATCATCGCCTCATTGGGTATGTCGCTCGGTGTCATCAGCGATTTCCTCAATCCCGTGATTGTGGCGGTGTCGGTCATCACCACCTTCCTCACACCTTATATGATTAAGGCGGCGATACCCTGTTATGGCTATCTGGAGAAACGGCTGCCCAAGAGTTGGGCACTGCGGCTCAACCGGCTGACCACGAGCCACTCGTCGTCGTATCAGGAGGAGCACAATTGGAAACAACTCATGAAGGCCATGGCGGTCAATACCGTGGTCTATACCATTTTGTCCATTGCTGTCACGGCGGTCATGCTCACCGTGTTCCTTCCGCTCATGCGCCGGCTGATAGCCGTGACGTGGGTGGCAAACTTTGTCACAGGTTTGCTTACGGTGCTGGTCATCTCTCCTTTCCTCCGCGCGATGATCATGAAGAAAAACCACTCCGAGGAGTTCAAGGCCCTTTGGACCGCAAACCGTGTCAACCGATTGCCACTCATTTTTACCATCCTTGTGCGCGTGGCCATCGGTGTGGCGTTCATCTTTTATATCTGCCACCGTCTGTCGGGATTCTCCAATGCCATTCTTATCAGTCTCGGCGTGGCGGGCATCTCGTTGATTATCGTTTCACGCACCATCAAGCATCGTAGCATCAAGATGGAGCGGCTGTTTATCCTCAATCTCCGGTCGCGTGAGATCGAGGCGCAGGTGCATGGTCATAAGCGGCCGCTCTATGAGGGCCATCTGCTCGACCGTGATGTGCATATCGCCGATTTCGAGGTGCCCCATGACTCGTTGTGGATAGGGCAGACATTGAAGGAACTGGCGCTCAGGCAGAAATACGGCGTGGATGTGAGCAGTATCTTGCGTGCCAACCGCCGCATCAATATCCCCGACGGTCACAGCGTCGTATTCCCGGGTGACAAACTGCAGGTCATTGGCAGCGACGAACAACTGGCGGTCTTCGGCAAGGCATTGGCCGAAGAACTGTACGAAGAAGACGAGAACTTGGAGCAGCGCGAGATGAAACTGCGCCGCATGGTCATCGGAGGCACCAGCATTTTCGTGGGCCTTACCCTCAAAGAGAGCGGCATTCGCGATAAATACAACTGCATGGTCGTCGGTTTGGAGGAAGGCAAGGAAAACCTCTCACAAGTGGCCCCTGACTACCGTTTCCGTCAGGGCGACGTCCTCTGGGTCGTAGGCGAGGAACACAGTCTCAACTCGCTGTTTGATTAATCTGTACCCACGGAACCCCCTGTCTGTTTTTCCGTAGGTGACGGTTCCACCGTCACAATTTTATTCCATAAATATACCATTTTGTCGCAAAAATAAAATATTTATGCACAAAATGTTTGTATTTATTCAATTTTGCTTACCTTTGCACGCAAATATCAACAAAAGTGTTAATAATGATTGGGAAAATTTCACTCGCAAAGGTATTTCAGCGGTTCTTTTTGTCCCTTCTGCTGACATTGGCAGGACTGTTGTTGTGCGGCACTGACGCTGTGGCACAAGAGAAGCAAGGAAACGCTCAAACTCAAGAGAAACAGAGTGTCGACTGGTTGAAGGAACTGGCCAACCGCATCGAACTGCACGGCTATGCGCAGGGCGGCTACTCATGGCAAGATGCCAATGGCAAGCAGAAAAACGACTTCAACCTGAAGCGCACCTTGTTTTGGGCGAAGGCCCGCATCACCGACCGATGGTCATTCCTGTTCATGCACGATTTCTCGAGCGTGGTGCAGGAGTTCTACACCGACTATCGCATCACCAACGACAACGCGCTGACCGTGCGACTGGGGCAGTTCAAACATTCCTTCTCGATGGAGAACCCCCTTTCGCCGACGATGCTCGAACTGATAGACGTCTATTCGCAGGCGTCGCTCTTCTTGGCAGGCGAGGGACCTGACCCGCTCCACGGTGTGAACTACGGCCGTGACATGGGCTTGATGCTCTATGGCTCGCTGTTCAATAACCACCTGCTATATGAACTGGCGGTGATGAACGGTCAGGGTGTGAACCGTCGCGACGGCAACAACCATAAAGACTTGATAGCAAAACTCGATTTCCGACCCATCGACGGGCTGCGCATTGTGGGTTCAGCCCAAAAGGGCAAAGGGCATGCCGTCGGCACGGCAGCGTGGAATCCTGGCATTGAGGAGGGCGACGACTATGACCGTGACCGCCTGAGCATCGGCGCGGAGTGGAAGCACCCCACCGTGGCAGGTCAGAAATCCACCTCGGGCGGCATCAGCGTGCGCGCGGAGTGGATGGCGGGCAAGGACGGCGACGTGACCAGCCGTGGCGGCTATATCACAGGTTGTGTGCCTGTGGGCGGCGGTGTTGACATCGTGGCGTCGGCCGATTATTTTGACCGCAACATCGACATGGACTACTATCAGACACAACTCACCGGCGGACTGCAATACTGGTTCTACAAGAAATGCCGTCTGCAATTGCAATACACGCGCACTTTCAGCCATTTCCAAGACGATTATAACTGGTTGCAGGCACAGGTGCAGGTGGCGTTCTAGGTGGTTCTAAGATATTCTAGGATACTATAGGAAAACCTAGGTTATCCTATGCTCATAAGCGAAAAATATTAAATAAAAGAAATAAGATGTTTATCAAGATTTTTCTTACCATCATTTTTATCGGATTGATGGTTTTCGTGGGTATCTATTCCAGAAAACAGGCCAAGTCAGTTGACGGTTTCGTGTTGGGCGGCCGCACCGTTGGCCCCTGGCTCACCGCCTTCGCTTACGGCACTTCGTACTTCTCGGCCGTGGTGTTCGTGGGCTATGCCGGACAGTTCGGCTGGAAATACGGTATGAGCAGCACATGGATCGGTATCGGCAATGCTGTCATCGGTTCGTTGTTGGCATGGATACTGTTGGGTCGGCGCACCAAACTGATGACGCAGCACATCGAGAGCCGTACTATGCCCGATTTCTTCGGCACACGCTACGGCAGCCAGCAGTTGCGCGTCATTGCCAGTATCATCGCCTTCGTGTTTCTCATCCCCTACACCGCCGGCGTATATAAAGGCATCTCCACACTGTTTGAGATGGGGTTCGGCATCGATTACCAATACTGTGTCATCTTTATGGCTATTTTCACTGCCGTGTATGTGATTTTGGGCGGATACAAAGCCACAGCCATGAACGATTTCATACAAGGTGTGATCATGCTCTTCGGCATCATCACCGTCATCGCGGCTGTGCTCAATACGCAGGGCGGACTGTCTGCGGCTGTCAGTAAGATGGCCGAACTGCCGAGCGACAACGACGCGTCGGTCAACGGCGGTTTCGCCTCGCTCTTCGGTCCCGACCCGTGGAACCTGCTGGGTGTGGTCGTGCTTACATCGCTGGGCACATGGGGACTGCCGCAGATGGTCGGAAAATTCTACTCCATCACCGACGAGAAAGCCATCAAGCGTGGCACCATCATCTCAACAGTCTTCGCATTGGTGGTGGCTGGCGGATGCTATTTCCTCGGCGGTTTCGGACGTTTGTTCGGCATGCCTCCCGTGTTGGCCAATGGTAAGTTGGATTTCGACTCCATCGTGCCGTCGATGCTGGTGACACTGCCCGATGTGATTATCGCCCTGGTGGTGTTGTTGGTGCTCTCCGCGTCGATGTCAACATTGGCGTCGTTGGTGCTCACCTCGTCATCGACCATGACGCTCGACCTCATCTACCGCGACAAGAA
>CAMJAO010000140.1 GCA_946403615.1 uncultured Prevotellaceae bacterium | reverse complement strand
TGGTTCTCCAACTGGGAATACGACGACGCCTATTGGAACAAAGACCAGACTGCCAATGCCCGCAAGACTTACGACAACTCGCCCCACCGCTTTGTCGACAAATGGGACACGCCCATTCTCTGCATCCACGGCGAGAAAGACTACCGCATCAATGCCAACCAAGGCATGGGCGCATTCAATGCCGCCCGTCTGCGGGGCATCGAGGCCCAACTTCTCATCTTCCCCGACGAGAACCACTGGGTATTGAAACCCCAGAACGGCGTTCTCTGGCAACGCACCTATTTCAACTGGCTCGACCGCTGGCTGAAAAAGTAAAGACCTGAAGAGCCCCGCCCTGCCCCTCTCAAGGGAGGAGAATAGCAGGGCATCTCAAAAGAGTGAGGCTTCTTCAACTAAATCTATAGTTTGCGACTTATATAAATTATTAACAACGACCTCTATCCTCCGAACCAATTTTCCCCTCCATCGGGAGGTGGCAGGAGATGGGGCTTATATCATTAGAAATGTCAGAAACGATTAAAAAAACATTGCGCGACTCCGCCGGCATGCGGTGGACCGCCCTGCTGCTCTTGGCATTGGCCATGTTCTGCAGTTACATCTTCATGGACATCCTCTCGCCTATCTTCAAGGAAGTACAAGATACCCGTGGGTGGGACGGTTCGGCCTTCGGAACGATGCAAGGCTCTGAGGTTTTCCTCAACGTGTTCGTCTTCTTCCTCATCTTCGCCGGTATCATCCTCGACAAGATGGGTGTCCGCTTCACCGCTATCCTATCTGGAGCCGTGATGCTGGTGGGTGCTGTCATCAAGTGGTATGCCATGACCGACAGTTTCATTGGCAGCGGTCTGGAGCAGTGGTTTACTGATAACCTGAACTACATTCCCGGATTCGACGAACTGGGTGTCAGTCCTTTCTATGAAGGCATGCCTGCCTCGGCCAAACTGGCCGCCTGCGGTTTTATGATCTTCGGTTGCGGCTGTGAGATGGCAGGTATCACCGTTTCACGCGGTATTGTGAAGTGGTTCAAGGGCCGTGAGATGGCACTGGCCATGGGTTCAGAGATGGCATTGGCACGTCTGGGTGTCGCCACATGTATGATTTTCTCGCCCTTCTTCTGCAAGTTAGGAGGCAACATCAGCGTGAGCCGTTCGGTAGCCTTCGGCGTTGTGCTGCTTTGTATCGCCCTCATCATGTTCATTGTGTATTTCTTTATGGATAAGAAACTCGATGCGCAAACGGGCGAAGCAGAGGAGAAAGACGACCCCTTCAAAATCAGCGATTTGGGGCAGATTCTCACCTCAAGCGGATTCTGGCTCGTGGCATTGCTCTGCGTGCTCTATTATTCCGCTATCTTCCCCTTCCAGAAATATGCGGTCAACATGCTTCAATGCAACCTGACGCTCACACCGCCAGCTGAACGTTCGTTCTGGGCCAGTCAGTCTGTCACTATCTATCAGTTCATCATTATGTTGATAGTGGCTGCCACGGCTTTTGCCAGCAACTTCCAAAAGAAGAAAAGCCTGAAATACGGATTGCTCTGTGTGTCAATAGTCGCGCTTATCGTCTATTGCTACATGGGCTATATGCGCCAGTCGGCAGAGGCTATTTTCGCCGTCTTCCCGCTCCTCGCCATGGGTATCACTCCCATCTTGGGCAGTTATGTCGACCACAAAGGTAAGGCAGCCACGATGCTGATGCTGGGCAGTCTGCTGCTCATAGGCTGCCACCTGACCTTTGCTTTCATTCTCCCCGCCTTTAGCGGTAACGAAGTGGGCGGCATCATCGTGGCCTATCTCACCATTCTTGTTCTTGGCGCCTCGTTCTCGCTTGTGCCCGCATCACTGTGGCCTTCTGTGCCAAAGTTGGTTGAACCAAAGGTTATCGGTTCGGCCTATGCGCTGATATTCTGGATACAGAACATCGGTTTGTGGCTCTTCCCGTTGCTCATCGGCAAGGTGCTCGACGCCACCAATGAAGGTGTGACCGACCCCACTCAGAAAGACTACACCTGGCCGCTGGTCATGCTCGCATGCCTCGGCGTGGCTGCTTTGGTGCTCGGTCTCATCCTGAAAGTCGTGGACCGCAAGAAGGGTATCGGACTGGAAGAACCGAATATTAAAGAGTAAGCCATAGGGCAAGGGGCGAGAGACATGCTCTCTCCCCTACTCTCTTTTATAAATGCCGCTCTTCTCAGCAGGCGACAGTTCCGTCATCGCATTAGCCCAAGACAAATGACCAAACAACCAAAAACCAAATAAACATGAGAAAGATTTTTTTATTATTAGTATTAGTCATGTCGGCAACCAAGATGTCGGCAATAGACTTGGAAGGCCAATGGGTCACCACCATGATTGATGACGAGCAGTCTGTGGCCTTCACATTAAGTTTCAACGATGGCGGAAAACTCGAGTACCGCGTAGTAGTCGATTTGAAAGACCCAGAAATCGGCAGCATGACCATCCGCGTAGATGGTGACGGCACTTGGGCATTAGACCGCGACCAACTGAACCTGACCAGTGACCCGAAAAAAAGCACGCTGAAACTGATTGGCTTGAAACTGTCAGGTGAAATGGGTAATCAAGTGAAAGACAACCCTGAAGCAGAAAAGATGATACGCGGTATGATCGAGCAGCAACTGAAATCCTCGAAAGCCGAGCTGCTTTCAGATTTACCTCTCAACAAAGCGCTCACCGTGGTTTACCAATCTGGCGACAAACTGACTCTGCAAGATGGCGATTCTGCCGACACTCAGATGGAATTCACGAAAATCTGATTATATGGAAAGAAAATAGAATAATTGATAATAACCCAAGAACCATTTACCGGTGTGTGTTCATTCATTATTCTATTCTATTTTCTTTCCTAACACTCCAACTTCTCCGCAGACGGCGGTTTGCCGTCGCATAGGAAAAAACATCACCCCTAACCTTAAAACCATCAGAACACTCCATCTTAAGCCCTCAAAACAACGGATAGAACGGATGAAACGAATTTAGTAAGAACACTAAAGCCTCATCCCTCAACCATTGGAACCTTTAACCCTAAATATCAAACCTTAAACATCAATTGCCTATGACCATTCTTATGATTATCCAGTTGCTTATTGTGCTGCTGGCTCTTTGGGTGGGATCACGCTACGGCAGCCTCGCGCTCGGTGCCATTTCCGGCATCGGTCTAGCCTTGCTGGTCTTCGGCTTCTGTATGAAGCCCGGCACACCGCCGACCGACGTGATTTACATCATCATCGCTGCCGTCACCTGCGCCGGCATTATGCAGGCCTCGGGCGGTATGGACTGGCTCATACAAATTGCCGAGAAGATGCTGCGCAAGCATCCCGACCGCATCACCTTCCTCGCCCCGCTGTGCACCTTCTTCCTGACGGTGCTGGTAGGTACGGGCCACGTCGTTTACACGCTGATGCCTATCATCTGCGACATCTCTATCAAAAAAGGTATCCGTCCGGAGCGCCCCTGCGGTGTGGCATCTATCGCCTCGCAGGTAGGTATCACCTGTTCACCGATCGCCGCCGCCGTGGTGGCTTTCGTCACCATCTCCAACGCCAATGGTTTCGACGTGTCTATCCCGCAAGTGCTCATGGTCAGTTTCCCGGCTTGTCTGTGCGGACTGATGGCAGCCGCTGCCGCCTCATACCATCGTGGCAAAGACTTGGACAAAGACCCCGAGTTCCAGGCCAAACTGAAAGACCCCGTGCAGTATGAGTATATCTACGGCAACTCCGCCACGACACTCGACAAGGAGATACCACAGTCGGCTAAAAACGCCGTCTTCGTGTTCCTCGGCGCACTGATTATCATCGTGCTCTTTGCAATCTTCCAAGACATTCTGCCCTCCTACGACACCATCAAAGCGGTGAAAGACGCACCCGACTACACCTTCCCCGACGGCACGGTGGCTACTGCAGCCGAACTGGTGAAGGCGAAGATGCTCATTCCGGGCATAACGGAAATGGGTACGGTGCAACTGAAGATGAATGTCGTGATTCAGATTGTCATGATTTCTGCAGCCGCCATCATGATTCTTTTCTGCAAGGCATCACCGGTGAAAGCCGTGAAAGGTGCCGTTTGGCAGTCGGGTATGGTCGCTGTGGTCGCCATTTTCGGTATCGCATGGCTCGCTGACACCTATTTCTCGAACTATACCAACGAGATGCAGGCTATGTTGGGTGATATCGTGGCCAAGTACAATTGGTCTATCGCCTTCGTCTTCCTCGTCTCGGTGCTGATCAACTCACAGGGCGCCGTGGTCGTATCCATGCTGCCGCTGGCCTATTCGCTCGGCATACCTGGCCCAGTGCTCCTCGGTGTGCTGCCTTCTGTGTATGGTTATTTCTTCATTCCCAACTACCCCAGCGACATTGCCACGGTCAATTTCGACCGCTCTGGCACGACTGTTATCGGTAAGTACCTGCTCAACCACTCGTTCATGATGCCGGGTCTGGTACATATCGTCACTGCCACGCTGGTGGCCTACGGATTGTCTATGCTTTTCTTCTAACCCTTAAACACAGACGATTATGTTGATTACCATCATAGAATTACTGATAGTACTGCTCGCCCTCTATCTGGGCTCGAAATTCGGCAGTCTGGCTTTGGGAGCCATCGCCGGACTTGGTCTGGCACTACTCGTCTTCGACCATGGGTTGAAACCGGGCACCCCTCCCACTGATGTCATTTATATCATCGTGGCAGCCATCACATGCGCTGGCATCTTACAGGCGTCGGGCGGTATGGACTGGCTGATACAAATAGCAGAGAGACAGTTGCGCAAACACCCCGAGCGCATCACATTCTACGCACCCCTCTCCACCTTCTTCCTCACCATTCTCGTGGGTACAGGACATGTCATGTACACCATTATGCCCATCATCACCGACGTGGCCATCAAGAAAGGCATACGCCCTGAGCGTCCCTGCGCCGTGGCCAGCGTAGCATCGATGATAGCCATCATCTGCTCGCCCATCTCTGCGGCTGTGGTTGCCTTCTCCACCATCTCTGCGCTCAACGGGTTCCACATCTCCATCCTGCAAATCGTGTCTGTCACCATCCCCGCCTGTCTGGTAGGTGTGTTGATTGCCGCCGCATGGAGCACGCGTCGCGGACTGGACCTCGACAAAGATCCGGAGTTCCAGGCACGTATCGCCGACCCTGAACAGCGAGAGATGATCTACGGCAACACACACACCGTACTCGACAAGAAGATTGACAAGAAAGCGAAGATCGCCGTGGGCATCTTTGTCGGTGCCATCGTCATCATCGCCCTGTTGGCAATTTTCCAACAGCTTCTGCCCTCCTGGGACAGTGTAGTGGCTATTGAGGGTGCAAAAGATGTGATGCTTCCCACCGGAAAGACCGTATCGCCTGAGAATCTGGCCAATGCCGGCATAGTCATGGCGGGTGTGACGGAGAAAGTGCCTGTCACCATCAAGATGTATCTTGTCATACAGATTGTGCTCATCTCGGCAGCCGCACTGATGATTATCTTCTGCGGGGCTAAGCCGAAGACCGCTGTAGCCGACAACGTTTGGCAATCGGGCATGGTGGCTGTCGTCGCCATCTACGGTATCGCATGGCTCGCCAATACGTTCTTCAATGCTCATATGGCCGACATTGAGTCGATGCTGGGTTCGATGGTCGAACATCACAGGTGGACCGTCGCCATTATGTTCTTCATCTTCTCTGTGCTGATCAATTCACAGGCGGCGGTCGTTGTGGCTTTGTTGCCGGTATGCTATGCGCTCGGCATTCCCGGATGGGTGTTGCTCGGCATTCTGCCTTGCGCATACGGTTATTTCTTCATCCCCAACTATCCTTCCGACATCGCCACGGTGAATATGGACCGATCAGGCACCACCCGAATAGGTAAGTACGTGTTAAACCACTCGTTCATGATTCCGGGCCTCATCGCTGTTTTCGTCAGCCTGATCATCGCAAACGCACTCAGTTATTTCTTCTATGCTTAAGAGAGTGAGAA
>CAMJAO010000139.1 GCA_946403615.1 uncultured Prevotellaceae bacterium | reverse complement strand
ATGCCGCTGCCAAAATAGGCGTTGAACAACGACCTCACAGGCAGTTCTTCTTTGCTGTAAGGCTTGTTCTCGTTGTGATATTGCATCATGTAGATGTTTTTCGCATCGTAGGGGGCAATCATCACCTCGTTAGTGGGTGTCGTCTGCTCTGTGTATTCCTTGCCGGCAGGGGCAGGTGCGAGACGCTTGGCGGTCTTGTGTGTCTTGGTCAGCACATCGTTCAGTTCTTTCTCCGTCATCGGGCCGAAATACATCACGGTGTGTTCCCATTCGCTCAGCCGTTTCAATTGATTGAGCATCGCCTGCGGGTCGTATGCGCGCAGTTCCTTCTCCGACAGGGTGTTCAGGTAGGAGTTGTAGGGGCCGTACATGCCATATTCTTGCAGACGCGTGAAATTCTCATCCTGGTCCGTTTTCGCATCCTCGCGGCTCTTCATCACGAGATTCACGTATTTGTCATAGGAGTCGCGGTTGCCCTTGGCGTTCTTCAGCAGGTCTTCGAGCAAAGCCAGAGCCTGAGACATGTTCTCGGTCAGACCGGAGAGGTTGACGGTGGTGTAATAGTCATTCACGTTGATGCTGTACGAACATGCCAGTTTGTAAAACTCTTGTTTGATTTGTGTGACGGTCTTTTTGTCTGTACCCACATATTCCAGATAACTCGGGGCAAAATCGAATCCGCGCACATTCTCTGTGCCGAAGTCGTAGATGAATGACAAGTTAAACAGCCCGTCCTCGGTGTTTTGCTTGTATAGCAGGGGCAGTTTGTTCGTGGTCTTCGTCACCGTCAGGTCTTTGTTGAAGTCCACAAATCGCGGCTCGATGGGTTTCACCTGGGCATTTCTCACGTTGTTGAGGAAATCACTGCTCAGGTCGCGGTTCGAGGGGATGGCTGTGATTTCGGGTTTCTCTATCTTTTTCTGGCTGGTGTCTTCGCCCATGCGCTTATACACACAGATGAAATTGTCATCGCGCAGATAGCGGCGGGCGAATGCGGTGACTTGCTCTTTCGTCATCTTTGACTGGCGGTCCAGTCTTCCTGCCACATCAGCCCAGTCGGCGCCGTTGATGAAGGCATCGACCATTTCCGACACGCGGGCACGGTTGTTTTGCATCGAACGGAAGTAATTCAACCGTTTATTGTTGATGACAGACTGTAGCAAGTCATCGTCGAACTCGCCGCGTTTGAATTTCTCCAGTTCTTCAAGTATCAGCGCACGTAGTTCCTCCAGACTTTGGTTGTCTTTGGGAGTGCCGCCGATGATGAAACCCGAATAGTCTGTCATGGTTTGTGTGCCGGCGAACACGCTGCGTGTCTTCATCGTCTGCTCCAAATCCACCTCGAAAAGTCCTGCCTTGCCGTTGGCCAGCATGTCACCAATCACGTCGAGCGTGTCGTTCTCGGCAGAGCGGCCCTCGCCGAATCGCCATGCCATCATCAGGTTCTCTGCCTCCAGGCCCAAAACGGTGGTGTCGCGCACGGCGGTGATGGGTGCCTGAGCGGGGAAGGTGGGCAGGGTGAGCGTCTCGCTTTTCTTCCATGAACCGAAATAACGGTCGATGATGCCGATGACCTCATCGGGGTCGAAGTCGCCAGCCATGCAGATGGCTATGTTGTTGGGCACATAATAGCGGTGGAAATAATTCTTGATGTTGGTGATGGCGGGGTTCTTCAGATGCTCCTGCGTACCGATGGTGGTCTGTGTGCCGTAGGGGTGGGTGGGGCAGAGCAGGGCGGTGAGCGCCTCCCATACCTTGCGCGAGTCTTGTGCCATGCCGATGTTCTTCTCCTCATACACGGCTTCCAACTCAGTGTGGAATCCGCGTATCACCATATTCTGAAAACGGTCGGACTGCACGCGGGCCCAATTTTCCACCTCATTCGAGGGGATGTTCTCCACATAGCAGGTCACGTCAAACGAGGTGTAGGCGTTGGTGCCTTGCGAACCGATGGCCGACATCAATTTGTCGTATTCGTTGGGGATGAAATACTTGGCTGCCAACTGCGACACGCTGTCTATCTCGTGATAGGCGCGTTTGCGCTCGGCGGGGTCTGTCAGTGTGCGATACACTTCGTAGCGGGTCTCGATGTCGTCGAGTAGCGGAGCCTCTGCCACGGGGTCGGTGGTGCCAAACTGCTTGGTGCCCTTGAACATCAGGTGCTCCAGATAGTGGGCCAGACCAGTGGTCTCGGCGGGGTCGTTACGGCTGCCGGTGCGTACGGCGATGTGCGCGTCGATGCGCGGTTTCTCCTTGTTGACGGAGAGATACACTTTCAGTCCGTTGCCGAGCGTGTAGATGCGTGTCTGCATGATGTCGCCCGGTACGGTCACGTAAGGATAGTCTTTCGCCTGCAAGCCCATCCCGATGAGCGCCAGGCAGATAGTCAGAAATACTTTTTTCAACATGTTGTCGAATGTCTTTTTAGATTGAATGTTATTTTGTCTGTCTTGTTGAATGGTTGAAGCGGTGCAGGGATGACTTTTTCTTCATTTCCCTTTCTGCTCTCCGAATGAGTTGCGTTCCCAAAACACTCCGTCGGCATATCCTTGTATCGACTTGTCATTCTTAGAACAGATGAGCCGTTTGACAGCCCACAGGCAGTACTCGCGGTTGATTTCGACACCGCAGAAATGCCTCCCAAGTTTTTTTGCCACTACGGCCGTTGTTCCGCTGCCTAAAAACGGGTCGAATATTTTGTCGCCGGGCTTTGATGAGGCTAGTATCAACTTGGCATACAGTTTCTCGGGCTTTTGGGTGGGGTGGTCTGTGTTTTCGGGCATAGACCAGAACGGTATGCTGATGTCGTCCCAGAAGTTGGAAGGGTAGGTGAGGCGGAAATTACCCGATGCGGTCTCTTCCCAGTCCTTGGGCTTGCCGTCAACCTTGTATGGTGCCTTCACCTTTCGCTTCATCTTGACCGATTCCACGTCGAAATGGTAATCAAGGGGATTCTTCACCGCAAACCAGATGTCCTCCATGGCGTTTTTCCAGTTCGACTTCGCACCTCTTCCCTTCTCGCGTTGCCAAGTGATTCTGTTCATCACTGTCAACCGCTCCTCGATGACCCTTTGCATGGATGAGGCGCATCTCCAGTCGCCGCACATATACAGGGTGCCGTCAGGGGCCAATTTGTCGCAAACCTTATAAAACCAACACCTTAAATAATCCTCGTAATCTTCCGCTTTCATTGAGGAAAACCGCTGCCCGTGAAAATCCTTGTCCAGATTGTAGGGAGGGTCAATGATAATCAGGTCGAAATACCCGTCAGGAATGGCGTCGATACACGCTAAGAGGTCGGCGTTGACCACACAGTCATCAACAAATGATGTCTTTATATCATCCGCTGTCAAGATATACGTCTCCAAATCAGGTATCTCGCCCTCAGAGACTGTCAATGTGCGGTTGCGTCCTGCACGGGTCTTTGCTGACATAAGGTCATTCCTCAAAGTCTTTCTCGTGGTCGAGTTTCTCAAGGAAATTCTCGAGCACTTCCTCTTCCACGTCACCCATGGCAAATTCCTTCTCGGCGTCTTTGCGGATTTCCGCAATCCAGGCGCGGCGGGCTTTCACATAGTCCTCGTGGATGCGTGCGGCGTCTTCTTCGGTCAAAGTCTCCAGGCCGTAATAGTCGAGTATCATGCGGTAGGCCCAAGTCCAACGGTATTCCGGGTAGTTGGCGTTGATGACGATAAACCGGTCGAGTACCTGGTTGATGTCGTCGATGACTCCGTTTTTGATGTCTTCGATGAGTTGGGTCTCTTCGCTCTCAGGCATGAGCAGTCCGCAGAGGTCTATCCAGCGTCCTGTGCCCACTGCGCTCTTCGGCAGTTCCACACGGTGACGTTTCAGCACGGCGCCCATGAAGATACGCAGTCCGATGTCGTAGTATTTGATGCCTTTGCGCAGCGACGAGGCATTGATCACATATTCATGGAAATTGTATGTGGTGACGTTCTCGCCCGATGCCTCTTGCAAGCGTTCAAGTATCTTTTTCCCCTCGATAATCTCACCCACTGAGAAGGGACTGAGCCAGTCGAAATTCACGATGCTCTTCTGACCGTTCTTAGGGCGCATGTCGCGATTGGGCCATTTGCGGATGTCGCGGTAGAGACCCACCGTGGTGAGATTGCGGCCGGGCGAGAGATACATCGTCTCGCCGTAAGCTATCAGGTATGAGAACGGCAGGTTGCGGGTGTCGGGATGGTGCATCAGTTTGCCGAAACATACCGAGAAGGTGCCGATATGTGCGGGCATGAGCAGATATGCGCCCGAGGCTGTTTTTGAACCGCGCTCCAGAATGCCGTAGTGCATGGGTCCCATCTTATAGGCATGGTTGCTGAAGTTGGTGGCACTGCCGGCGTTGTAGAACGAGAACATGCCGCCAATGAGGAGCGAACTCTTGTGATGGCTGGCTGAGAAAGGACCGCAGAAGGCGGCGCAAGCCTCACCATTGGCCATATAGCTGTTGGCGAAGAAAATGCTGTTCTCGGCGGTGAAACCATTGGTTATCTGACAAGCCTCGCCCACAAAACAATTCTCCAGTTTCACGCTGTTGAGGATGGATGAACCGTCGAAGATGATGGAGTTTTCGCAGATGACCCCCGAGCCGATATATACGCTGGCCTCAGGTATGCTTTTGATGGAGCAGTCGCTCAGACGGCAGGCGCCGATGATTTCGCAGTCGTCGCTGATGTTGGTGTTGGTGATTTCCGACGTGTTGACGATTTTCACGCCAAAACCTATCGTGCCCCTTTCCGGCACGGTCTTCGCTATCTCTTTGCGGATGAGTGCCTTCAGCGCTTTCATCAACTCCTTGTCTTTATGGTGATTCACCATCAGCGCGGCCACTTGACTGGTCAACCCGTCGAAGAGCATCACGTTGCCGTCGCCCATCTCATTGAGCACACTGATCATGTTGCCCTGGCCGAAGGTCGCGCCCTCGGTGGTCTCGATGGTGTTCACGTTCGAGATATAGCACTCCTCGCCGATGGTGTAATTGTTGATGAAGTTGCCGATGTTCTCTATCAGGCAGTTATCGCCGATGGTCACGTTGCGAAGCGTGGCATGCTTGATGCCAGTATGCTTGCGGAACCCTTGACTCACCTCGATGGTCTTCTCAAACACACCGAGATTGACCTCACCGTAAAACGACACATGACGGATGTTGTCGGGCGTGAAGTCGTATGCCACGTTGATAGCCGTCCAGTCCTCGGCTTTACACCCCCGTTCTTCGAGGATATTAATCTCTTCAATTGTCAGCGATCTGTATTCCATATATTTCTATTCCTAATATTTCAAATTTGTTTTTTTCTGGAGTTTTTGAGTAGTTCAGAAGTTCAGACATTAGTCCGCCAATCATTAATTCTAAGGGAGAGGGCGCATTGGGCCTGCTTAAGTGCTAATTACTCCCAACGCCCTTGTGGAATTTGGGGAACGAGTTAGGTCTATTCCTCCTCAACATTATCGTACAGAAAATCATTGTAAGGATATTTCTGCACATGCAGTTCACGCACTTTCTTGTACAGCACCTCGCGGAACTCGTCGATGTTGATTTTCTCGCGGGCAGAGATGAACAGGCAGTTCTCCTGCAACTTCGCCATCCATGTGTGCTTCAGCTCGTCGAGCGAAATGTTCTCTTTTGTGGGAGGTGTCAGGTCGTCGGGCTCTTTCTCCGTCCAGCGGTAGGCGTCTATCTTGTTGAACACGATAATCGAAGGCTTGTCGGCGCAGCCCAGCTCCTTGAGCGTCTGCTCCACCACCTGTATCTGCTCCTCGAAGTCGGGGTGGGAGATGTCCACCACATGCAGCAACAGGTCGGCCTCGCGTGTCTCGTCGAGGGTCGATTTGAAGGAGTCGACCAGGTCGGTGGGCAGTTTACGGATGAATCCAACGGTATCGGCCAGGAGGAACGGCAGATTCTCTACCACCACCTTGCGTACGGTCGTATCGAGTGTGGCGAAGAGCTTGTTCTCGGCAAACACCTCGCTTTTCGCCAGCATATTCATGATGGTTGATTTGCCCACGTTGGTATAGCCCACGAGTGCTACGCGTATCAGTCGCCCGCGGTTTTTGCGCTGTGTGGTCTTCTGCTTGTCTATCTCCACCAACCGTTGTTTCAACAGTGTCATCCGTTGCAGGATGATACGGCGGTCCATCTCCT
>CAMJAO010000138.1 GCA_946403615.1 uncultured Prevotellaceae bacterium | reverse complement strand
CATCAGGGTACGAAGGATTGTTCAACACAGTATCGACATCTATACCTTGCCATTTTTGGCTTGTGGCTTCTGCATGAGTTTGTGCGTCCATATCGGCCACACAAAGAACAAGGTAAAGAATTGCTATATAAAGCCTAGTCATCATTATTAAATTTTGCAAAAACGCACAAATTTATAGACATTTTCTGAGAAAACAAATAAACAGAAAATACGAATAAAATCATTTATCTTATTTTAACATTTTTATACCAATATTCACTGAACATATCGGAAATCTTTAGAATCAAGACAGACTGTTGGGTGTTTCTTCCGCCGCCAGTTCCATCCTATTATCCTCTTCCAATTCGGGATAGGTCATGCGGGCATGATCTTGCAGGAAAATGCGGTTGAGGGTGAACGCCAACGACTGAAGGGTCTGTTCGCGGCGCTGTTTAGACAATTCACACTCCCACACCGTGATGCAATGCCATCCCATCGCCGCCAACTGCTCTTGCACCCGTTGGTCGCGTGTGCGGTTGCGTAGGATTTTAGCCTCCCAAAACTCCGAGTTGGTTTTGGGGATTCGATAGGCATTGCACCCTTCATGGCCGTGCCAAAAACAGCCGTTGACAAAGATACATGTGCGGTATTTGCGCAGCACCAGGTCGGGATGGCCCGGCAAGCGAGGGTTGTTCAGACGGTAACGGAATCCCCGTCCGAAGAGATAACGACGAACGAGCATCTCGGGTCGTGTATTCTTCGATTTCACCGCCGCCATATTGCGGTGACGCTGTTCAGGGGTCAGTTTATCCATTGCCAACTAATAGATTATCGCATGCAATAATAATACTTTTTCGTCAATTTATATTATTTCAAATTAAAAATTTATCATATTAAGGCATTTTATATTTGTTCTGATAAACTTTTAGTGCATATTTATCAGCAATTCTATCTATTCACATCTAGAATCACGATTCGTGCGAATATATTTGTTCAATTCAAAGAAAACCTTTATATTTGCGACATCATATTAAAGGCCACACCACAATGAAAAAACTGTTCTATATTCTGATGTTGTTCATGGCGCTGCCTATGACCCTGACCGCCGCCTCTACCCTGCCCCGACTGACATTTGCTGACAATGAGGCACGGCTGAAACTGTATTACGACGAGACGAAGGTCGCATATCAAGACACAGAGATGGTATTTCTTTCCGATGATGCTGATACGCTGAAAGGCACCGAGCGCGAACGGATGGTGCTCCGATTGATGCAATGCACCACTTATTTACGCAAGAATAATGGATACAGCCTTTTCGAATGGGCACAACTGAACACGAAAATCATCCAAAATCAGTTTTTCACGACCCAGGAACGGGAGACCGACATCACATGCATAGAGCGTTTTGACGATGTGAAAAAAGCGACCGACCACATCATGGAAAGCATCGAAAGTATGATGAATGGTTCACAGATGGAGATGAACGGTTTCTCATATGTCGAGAACATCGTCAACGAATACTTGGCGGTGTTGAAAAGTTGGATGATAACGAACATTCAGACGCGCGATGAGAGGGGCAACGTATCACCTCTGTCTGTGCGGAACAAGAAAGCCATTGAGGAAGAGAATGACGCATGGTGGAAACTGAATGAGGCAGCAGTGGAGTATTACGACAAATGCGCCACCGACGGCGAATGGTACAGCATGAAACCGCTGGAATACGCTTGGGTGATAGAGAGAATGTGCACCCAGCGCCTCAACTCGCTCGACTTGACACTGGGATATTACCTGCCGGGCTCACCTGCAGCCGAAATACTGCGGACTTACAGTAAACCACTCAACGAGAAGGAGACGCCTCAACAGCACCTTCTGAATCAGTTAAAAAAACTGATGGACAAGATTGCCGAATACGACACCGACGAACATTCAGAAGGTGCACGCAAGGCGGCCCGAAACCTGCGTGAGACATGGAATGCATTTGAGAAGTGCTACCATAACACTGATACTTTGGAAGAAAACTCATACATCATCAACAGAGCCTTCGCCAATGACCTCTGCCTCTACATCGACACCCTCTTGAACATCGGTCAAGGACAAGCGTGGGAATAGGAGAAGGTCTGGTATTTAGAAGATAAGGAAGTTAAAGCCATTAGTTTACTATTTAGGAGTCGAGGAGTCGAGGAGTGAAGACATTAGTCCGCAAATGGATGTCCGCTAAATGACATCAAACTATCTACAGAGCAAGCGGAACTTGCGAAAGTTGTATTATTTTACTTTTCTCAACACCACTTTTTGAGAATAGGGAATGACCGAGGTTTTAAGGAAAGCGCTAAATTCACCCCACGACGAAGAACTATGACGGCCTTTCTTCACCGTCAGAGTGTGGCAGACATGCAAGACACGACCAGCCAGAGAAACAGTAAACTGCGATGTACCGTATGGGGAATCAATGTTCATCGGCACTGGCATCGACTCCACCTCGTAGTTGTCCGGCAACTGTATCTCCATCACCATACGGTCACGAAAACCGTCATAAATACACACATCATGCCGTCTCTTTTCTGTATATTCAACTTCACCAAATGGCTGACGTAAGGGTGAAAGGCTCAGAAAGAGGCGCTGGCCTGTAACCGATGCCCATGAAGAGGAACGAGCCAGACACTTGACCTCCATCTCCGCCTTTCCTTCTGCGGCATGGTCAATGATTTCTTTCTCTGCGATAGTCAACTGCGGAATATGAAACAACCTCGCAAGCGCCTCGCGTTGCTCCGCATCACTCATGCGAAGCAACGACATGCTGTTCTCGTACATATTAAAAAAAACTCTTTGGTGAACTGTCAGGGATGCCGACCCGTCAGTTTCAACATTGATGTTCAGTCTGGTATCACGCAGATGCAGGGTGTCAGGATATTCTGGGAGCGTCACCAAATGCCCACCCTTTTCCGTCACTGCCAGAGCATCATGTCCGGCAATGCTCTCATGCACATAACCCAACGGCAACTGTGGGTGGGTACATTCTATCCAAAGGGTGTCAGCCGGTTGCGGCACCATCGCTATGACATGGTTGAACAAAGCCGTACAGGCAAAATCTGGTGATACATGCCTGTTTTCAGTGCTGACAACCACATACTCCGCTGGCACTCCCACTTCGTTAAGCATAGCCACCATATAGTTCGACAAGGCCTTACAGTCGCCGAACCCCGTTCGATAAACATCAGCGGCGGCAAACGGCTGCAGTCCGCCAATACCAAACTGTATGCTGACATAGCGTGTGGTCTGTGCCAGATAGCGATAGACACATTCCACCTTAGAACGCACAGACGTACATGTGTCGGTCATCTGGTGCAACGTGTTCTTCAACGGCTCCGGCAATAAACGTCGGTCGCTCTGCAAATCGAAAAGCCACATACCTAACGACTGCCAGGTGGCCATAGAACCAGAAGTATTGGCAAAGGTAAACTGCGTAGGAGCGAAATAGACCGCCGGCGCGGTTTCTTCCCATTCGGGCATTAGCGGCTCTTTCTCTATTGGCGGCAAATGATTCATTTCCACCCTCTTCACCTCCCTGCCGCCACCATCATCTGACGTTATCACCTGCACCTCGGTATTCTCACATCTGACACGGCATCCCAACCGTTTTGGCACACTGATTTGATAAACAGCATGAGCCACCTCCATCCCATATCCACGCTGAGGACAAAAAACGGGATAGGTCAGGCAACCGTCGGTATGCTTTGTTGTAATGTCGAAAGCCATGATGACAGGAAACTGCCGCGGGGTATATTCCATATAGAAAGTTGTGGCATCCGAGGCCAACTCTTTCGACAACTGCGTTGAACGCAAGTCACTTTTCTTCCACTGCCTGACAATACGTCCTTCGGCATCGGAACATGCGGCAGAAAAATCAGTCAACTTAGAAGTTCCTCCCAGTGTCAACACCATGGAGGCATAGGCGGCTCCACGCTCGTTGACAATCTTATAAGCCCTCTTTTCATGACATGTGTATGCGCCATTGTCGGCCACCACTACCTCTGTGAGACCATCGACAAGCACTACATCTGGTGTCTGTGCATGGATGGCAGCCGCCATCAGGACAGCGGCCGCCACCATTGCTGTCATCCGTTTCGCCATTACCTATTTCTTTATCACCACCATCTCATTGCATTTCTTGACCAATGCCTCATAGAACTGGCACATCTCATTGTATTCCGTCTGGAGAAAGAGGGTTTTATTGATGTTTAACTTCACCTGCACGATGACCGTTCCATAATTGGCACCGACAACCACTTTGGCCACCAATCCCCCGTCGGGTGTTTGGAGCGACAGATTTTCAGGACATTCATCCACGGTACAACCCTCCGGCAAACGAATATTCACACTGAGGGATACCATAGAGGGATATGGATATTCCACAGGGATGTCACGAACGGTTGACTTGAAAGGCGACTCCTTGACAGGCCTGAAGAAAAACGGATTTAGATAGATGAGCCCTCCAGAAGTATCGACATGGGACTTGAATTTTATTTCTTCACGCACCATGGGTGAGAACTCATCCCTGCCCTGCATGACAAAATCTGTTATGGATATACCGAATCTCTCGCCAGTTTCCCTGACAAAAGTCATACTGTCCTTGGCCTCCCGATACTGCCGGCGCTCTGCCAGAGCGCCATTGCCTTGATAGGTGATATGCGCCTCACCTGCGATGCCGCCATTTTCATCCAACGACAATTGTGCGGCGATATTCATTTTGTTGAGGGCTGTTTTCTGAAGATTTACAAAGAAACCACTGCCGTCAGGTTTGACCACCCGCGCCTGACTGACCAGCAGACGTGCAGGCAGCACATCAATATAGCCATCGTCGGCGGAACCATCAATAAACATCATGGAAGTGTCATTCTCCATCACACCCACCACGAATGTGCTCAGTTCTTTCATAGTGGGATGAGAGACGGGGAGCCGACCACGTGTGCGCAGTCGCATCAACACAGGATATGCCTCAAGCCCGGCATCATTCAGCATATTCAAAAGGACAAAGTTTAAATCTGCATTCGAGCCCTCACCATCTTTTTTCATGCTATGAGTCCCTTTGCCAAAAAGTTTGTATTCACCATTCCACTTATAATGCTTCTTCAGTAGTTGGTACAACGCGGCAGTCTTTTCACGGGGCGAAGCATTTGAAGGAATGGATTCCTTGGCCTGCTCTTCTTTCAGCAGATTGCCCCGTTTCAGTCTTCCGCCGAAATCATTGTCGCCCATCAGTTGTCGTCCGATATCCTCCCAAGTCTGTGTATAATACTCATGGACGGCTCCCGGTATTTCGATGCTGCGCAACTCTGCCTCAACCTTATTGCAATAATCGGCAACACACCAAATGTAGTCGTCGTCTTTGACCCCTGGCAATTCATGGGCGACGAAAATGTATTTATCTGCCACACACCGTAACGGCTGGTCACCAACAACGAAACTCACACTGGTGGATTGTCTTTGTTTCTCCATATTGTAAAATCCCGTCTCAGCCACATTAAACTGGAACCATTCCGGCAACTCCAACTCGTAAGAGGCATAATAAGTAGGGATAGACTGCTGTGCCAACCATGTGTCGATGTGAAAGAAATAGTCGCTCTCCTTACGGTACTGATATTCAAATACCGTACCTACTTTCACTTGGGGGACGGTGAATTTGAGCAGTTTGTTGTCTTTATCCACATTTTCGGTAAACTCCATGTCAGATGTCATCTTGGTTTTCACCACCTTGCCGTTTTCCATATTGAAAGCCGTAGCCTTTACTCCCACCACACGCTCACGATAGCCCTGATTGGAACTGTTGGCGATGTAGGGTACAATGACATTAGCATACGACTTGCCTTCGTCACGCAGCACTTTGATGCGCACTTTGACATCGGTCATCAGAAGGAAAATACCCGAGCGGATTTCATAATAGGTTGAGGTCTGCGAGCACAGCACCACTGCATCGGCATCAGGATCGGGTGCATATGTGCTCATGGTCAGTTCAGCATCGGTGGGTTTACCAAATTTCAGGTTGGGTTCAAGTGTCTGTGAAAAGACATCAACACTTACCGACAGCAATAGCATAATCAATAAGTCTTTGAAAAAAATCATTCTACTTTTCATCATTTTATTCAATTGGTTTAACTACAATATTCTCAACAGTTCTTCGAAACGTTC
>CAMJAO010000137.1 GCA_946403615.1 uncultured Prevotellaceae bacterium | reverse complement strand
AAAATATACTTTTGAAAATGAAAAAAACTATTCTGCTAATACTATTATCCATGGGTGTCCTCTCGCTGTATGCCCAAAGTCGGTTGCAGCGGCAGGGCACAACCATGCAATTGAGAATCGACGGACAGCCCATGCTGATTCTCGGGGGGGAACTGAGCAATTCGGCGGCTACTTGCGTGGCAGACATCGACAGCGTGATGCCGCGCATGGCACGATTGGGGTTGAACACGGTCTTGGTGCCGGCTCAGTGGGATTTGACCGAACCAGAGGAGGGGCATTTCGACTTTACACTCATCGACCGCACTATCGACCGTGCGCGTGAAAACGGGCTGAAGGTCGTTTTCTTGTGGTTTGGCGCTTGGAAGAACTCCATGAGTTGCTATGCTCCGTTGTGGTTCAAAAAAGATACTAAGCGTTTTCCCCGTGCCATGACGCGCCAAGGTAAACCGTTGGAGATAGCCAGTGCTTTTTCGGAAAACGTGTTTCAGGCCGACCACCGTGCCTTCAAGGCACTGATGGAACATATCGCCCGTGTCGATGCTGGTCATACTGTCATCATGATGCAGGTAGAGAATGAAATCGGGATGCTCGAGGACGCCCGAGACCATTCACCTGAAGCGGAGCGGTTGTTCAGGGGACAAGTGCCACAAGAATTGGTGACTTATCTCAAATCACACCAAAAAACGCTTCATTCGTCGATGCGCGAGCGGTTCTCGGGTAAGAACGGCACGTGGACCGAGGTCTTTGGCGATGACATTTACACCGACGAGATATTCATGGCTTACTATTATGCGAAATACGTGGAACGGCTGGCACAAACCGCTCGTCAAGTGTATGACATGCCGCTCTATGTGAATGCAGCCATGAACAGCCGTGGGCGACAGCCGGGCGAATACCCGTCGGCCGGACCGCTGGCTCATCTGAAAGATGTATGGCACTGTGCCGCTCCGAGCATTGACATCCTCGCCCCCGACATTTACGATACCGGCTTTAAGGGATGGGCCGCTCAGTATGCGCTGCCCGACAATCCGTTGTTCATCCCTGAGTCGCGCTGCTGTGAAAACAGCGGAGTGCGTGCGCTTTATGCCATAGGCGAGCATCAGGCCATCGGTTTCAGTCCCTTCGCCATCGACCAGGCTCCTGAGAGCGACACTCATCATATCACAAGCAGTTACGACCTGTTGCGGCAAATGATGCCCGTTATCGTCCGTCATCAGGGCAAAGGCACCATGCATGGCGTGCTCTTCGACCAGGAAGATAAAGAGACTTTAATCAATGACGGTGACTTGACGCTTACCTGCCGGCATAACTTCACGCTGCCGTGGGACCCCCGTGCCACCGATGGCAGTACATGGCCTGAAGGCGGTGCTCTCATCATTCGTCAGGCTCCTGACGATTATCTCATAGCGGGCAATGGGGTAGTGGTCGTTTTTCAGACGGCCACTGAAAAAGCGCAGAGCGAACAAAAGACTCTTGGCGAGGACGGCTTCGTGGATGCCGGACAATCCTCTCACCCCTCACCTCTCACTCCTCATCTCTTCAAAGGCAAGCGCATCGGTATCGGATATGTTGATGAGGTGACCATCGATGCGCAAGGCCAGTTGCAATATCTAAGACGTGAAAATGGCGACCAAGATCACCAAGGCCGCCATGCACGCATCTCCGTAGGAGATTATAAGATATTACATGTAAAACTCTATGAGTATTAAGAGGAGAACCCGTTAAATCCCCTGATAATCAGCAATCCGAACTGAAGAATACCGACTCGTTGGCTTTTGGTGGCTCGACGGGAACGATGATGTCCTTCATCCATGAGGGCAGTCCTTCGTCGGGATAGGTCTCCAAGTGTTGTTGCCATTCCTCGTCGGTCATGCGGGGAACGTCGATGGGACGTTTGAACTCGCGGTAAGAGAATACGGCACCGCGCATGAGATAAAGCAACCCGTCGATCTCGACCAGCACATAAATCTCATCGGCGGGACCGACAGCCTCGAAGAGAATGCTCTTTTCGGGGTTGTTGTCGGAATTGGCAGTATAGACATCGGCGATGAGCGCCACTTTCTTGTCGGCATCCTGTACTTGATACCAACCGTAAAGCTCCTCGTCGGGTTGCGATAGCAGTTCCAGCGACAACCACTCGTAGTCATCACCGATATGGCGGATGCTTTGGTATTCCATGTCGGTGAGGGCTTGGCCCGCCAGTTCTTTCTTACTGATGTCGAGCAGGAATTTGGCATTGTCCCTCACGGCATCGGTCAGTTTCTTGGTATTTGCCGCATGCAGATCGTAACGGTCCATCACCTTGTCCATGGCATCGACCAGTTGAACGGCCTTCTCCCAGAAAGCGATGTTCGGTTCTACATATCCCTTGGTGACAGGGTCGGGCAGGGCGTCGCCGCCTCCGCACTCCGCTCCGAACGGCTGTTTGGCATAGAGGATGGCATCATGCTTGAGTTCGGCCCATGAGGCGAGCGAGGCGTTGAGCGTCTTCTTGCCCCAGGCGTCAGTTTTCATGAAGTAGGGCCAGCGATTGTCTTTGGAGGTGTTGAGCACGTTGAGCCAATCTTCCCAGGCATTATACACGCTGGCATCCCAGTGTATAAGTTTCATCTTTCCCTTCATGGCAGTCAACGCAGCGACGAACCCCGGCCATTTCTTGTCAGTGCCCAACTCCTTGATGAGGATGTTTTCTGCCGTAGTGCTTCCCAATGCAGCCATCACATCGAGTCCGCTGGGAACATCGCGTAGGGTTGGCTCATTGTCATAATCCACCGTTTTCAGCAGCACCTCTGCATCAGGTGTATAGCGCTGCGGCATCAGGTTGATTTTCACATGCGAGGTACGCTCGAACACCGGACGTATGCGCGTCTGTGTCTCGCCAATATGATCGACAGCCTTGCGCACGTTTTCCATCTTGTCTTTGTTTTGCACCATGCCGAGGGCGGAGGTGGAGAAATGACGCATAACATCGCTCATTTGCGTGATGGTCACATTGTCAGGTTCGCCAATGAGGAACGTGATGGGTGTAAACACCTCGTCATAGGTCTTCTTTATCTCGGCGTTGCCAGTGACAGTCTCAGCCAACAAGGCGGCACGAACCAACTGGTGATCGATGTCGGTGCCGAAAGGCACGTCTTGCAACCACATCATTGTCTTGAAATAGCGTTTCAGGCCGTCTGTGCGGGTGTAATGACCACGCGGACGGAACAGACTGTAGGCAAATTTCACCTTTTTGTATTCGAGGAAATCGGAGTAGCCGTCGGTCTCGTCCATGATGTTGCCCATCTCGTCGGCAGCCATGGCGGCATATTTCGTCGGCACACCTGTGAGCGGTTCACCCTTGATGAGCGCCCGGGCAATGGCAAAATAGGTCATGTTCCATTCAGCGGCCTCGACGATACGCGAGTCGCTGCTGGTAGCCGCCTGCCGGCTCGACTGTTCGTACAATTGGTCGCAGAGGGTGGAAATCTTCTCGCTGAGCATCCCTTCCTCCACGCGCCGTAGCATGCAGTCGAAATAGATATGGAAGAGTTGCAGGTATAGGTCGGTTGTGACAAACGAGGGAAACACCTGATAGGAATTGCGCTCGTAAACCTGGAATAGTTGCTCATGGTCGGCTCTGATGATGCCAAAACCGTTCTTGCCGAGTGCGCTTTTGAGTTTCGGGTTCATCTCCGTCAACTGGTAGGGGTTGATGATGTTGTCGGTGTTGACGATACTCCCAGCACTGTAGGAGAAGTTTTTCTTCTTAAGTTCCTCCTCGCGTGCTTTCACACGGTTCATAAACCGTTGCTCGGCGGCAGTGTAGGTGATTTTCCCTTTTTTCTCGTATTGCTTCACTGCGCGGTCGTAGTACCATGAGGTCGATTCAAAGATTTTGCGAAGGTCGCTGCTCGTAAACACATACCCTTTGCGGGCGGGAATGGCATTACGAAGTACGCGCAGTTCACTGAGCGACAACTTCGAGATGTCCATGTTCAGGTTGAGACCTTTGTCGAGTTTCTCCACATTGATATGTCCTGCACCCGGCAATATCATCGGGGTAGGTTGTGCGGAGGCGCTTGTCACACTTATCAGGGCGAAAAGCAAAAAGAATAGTTTTTTCATATAAAAATGGTTTAGGGTTTAGGGTTGAAGGGTTTAGTGCTCTTGTGCATACGCTAAGGGTTTAGAATTAGGGTTTAGGTCTATGGTCTTTTGTTACTACTCCCTCCGCGTTCCCCTTTGTTTTCATTCGTAATCCCATTGGGACGATGAGAGTTACAAAGAGTTTATTTTTAGGTCCCATTCGGAGACTTGTCGGTCGTAGTCTTGGCCGGTGAGGTATGGGGTGATGTTGTCGGAGTCGTAGACGACTTCGATGTTGTCGATGGTACCATCGGCGCGTGTGGCTTTGACGGCGATGATGCGCCGCCAGTCGCCCTGATGCTGGTCGGTGATGTCTTCCTGTCGCGGAGTCTCTGTGCGCATTGCAGTCCTGACGACTACTAGGTGGTAGAAGTAGTCGGTAAGTTTATCGAAGGCCTTTCCTGGGAAGGTGCCCTCAGCCTGGTTCTTCAGGCACTCTGGGTACATAATAGTCATGGGCGAGAAGGAGAGGACGGAGTCGCGTCTGATGACTTCCACTTCGGTGATGTTCTTGCCAGGGAACTTGGCGTTGAGGAAGTCTTTGACGGTGTTGATGTCTTCGGCTGGTGATGCTGTGATGTTGGCAGGTTCCGATGAGGGCGGTGCGGACTTGCCGTTGCATGCAATGAGGACCAGGACTGCGATGATGATGAATGAAAATTGCTTCATGATGTTTTGTTTAGAAGATCTTGAATTGCGGGCGTACCTGTACGATTGAAGAGTCTGGAAATGCAGGAGAGGGGCAGGGTGAAGTCGGTGTATTCTGGAGAGGGTTGAGCGAGTGGAGGGTGATGTCGCCGATGGTTTCGTCCTGTGCGACAATCTGTTTTATGGCTTAGGACTATGGTTTTTTGTTACTACTCCCTCCCTTCGGGGAAGGTTGGTGAGGGGGCTTTCAGGGCGTTTGTTAATTCCTTTTCTCCATCTTCCCTGCTTACGTTTTTCAATAGGATGGAGTCGGCACCGAGACCGAAGGGGCGCCAGCGGTGTGTCATCACCACATAGCGGCCGTCGAGGGTAGATTGCAATGTGCGCACCTTGCCGTTGATGAAGCGGAAATCCTCTAAGATGCCGCCCAACTGCGAACCCAGCCACATGGGCCGTACGCGCCCTCCTACATTTTTATAGAGATGTATGCGGCGGCGCAGGTTGGGGTCATGGCGGGTGCGGTTCACCACTCCTACGATGGCATCGTCCTGTCCGTCGCCGTCCACATCGCCCGTCTCCAACCGATACACAGGAAAGCGGATGGCATAGCGGTCAGTATAATTGCCAGTGGTCAGCGTCAGATAGGTGAGCGAGTCATTGACCCGCTCCAATCCGTAGGTCTGCGCCAAACACACCATGCTCATCAGCCAAGCCGCCAGACACAATGTGCATTTTCTCATACCCCCCATTTTAGATTTCGTATTTCCGATTTCTTATAGATCCTCACTGTCCAATGCTGCCCCTTGAATTGATATAGCGCATGCATTCGGCAGCCTCTTCGGGAGTGATGTCGCCTCTTGCCTGCATTTTCCTGACAAGGGCTCTCGCTTCTTCGTCTGTGTTGGGACCAAACGAATTGACAATAGACTCGCCGCTCCTTTGCTGTTGCATCGTTTCGGCTTGTCGAGGTTGAGGCTCTTCTCTTATCTGTACATCTTCCACGGGCGGGGTGGGGGTGTCTTTCTCGATGACAGAAGTATTTGTTCCGGTCTCTGGCTCAGCGGGCTTGGCAGGTTCAGCGGGCTTCTCAATAGGTTGTTCCTGCGGTTCTGTGACCGTATTCGAGGTGCTGTCCGACGGTGATGCTTTTATCTCGGTATCGGCTTTGCCTTTCCCCAAACTGTTAATCAAGGAATAGATGCCAATTCCGAGCAAAATTACCGATACGGCAATCATCCCCCAGCCGATAATCTGTCTGACTCGTGAAGGATTGTTTGACGATTCCACAGCGTCGTTTTGTATTTGCCAATTGCCCATGGTTATCTCGCCTTCAGCCCCTGACGCCATGACATCGCTGCCACTGTACATCGTCCCGTAAGGATTGCCTCCCATGGGCTGTTGAGGCGGGGGCGG
>CAMJAO010000136.1 GCA_946403615.1 uncultured Prevotellaceae bacterium | reverse complement strand
GTGGAGAACTGCAAGATGGACTCGCCCAACCTGGACCGCGTGCTGCGCATCAAGACCAACTCCTGTCGCGGCGGCATCATCGAGAATGTGTATTTCCGCAATGTGGAGGTGGGACAGTGTAAAGAATCTGTGCTACGCATCAACTTGAATTACGAGCCGAAAGAAGTGTGCTGCCGTGGTTTCTACCCCACTGTCCGCAACGTGTATATGGAGAATGTGACGTGCCAGAAGAGCCGTTACGGCATGCGATTGAACGGACTTGAGGAGGCTGACAACATCTATAACATCAACATCAAGAACTGCCAGTTTAACGGTGTTTGGGACAGTCCGATGGAACGCACAGGCAACAGCCATGACCTGCATTTTGACAACCTGACCATCAACGGCTCACAGTTACTCTCAGAGATGCCTTACCAACATTATAGCGAATGGATGGCACGCTCGGAGATGAGCCGTGTGTCGCACCCCTACCTGCTCGACTTCGCCAAAAAGCCCAAATGGGGTTATGCCATGGGCGTGGAGATGGAAGGTCTGCTTGACGCCTACTTAACATATAAGGACGAGTCCATACTGAACTACCTGAAAGAGTTTTGCGCCGAAATGATAGACGTTAAAGGCAATATCACCGGTTACAAATACGAAGACTTCAACCTTGACAATGTCCGCCCGGCACGCTTTGTGTATCGTATGAACGAGTTGTTGCCTGAGGATAAGCAGTTGAAGGCTCTGAAGACCCTCTATAAACAATTGGAGAAACAGCCTCGCACGAAAGAAGGCGTGTGGTGGCACAAGGCCATTTATGCCAATCAGGTATGGCTTGACGGCATCTACATGGGATTACCCTATTATACCCTATCCGCAGCAACACTGAAAGGCAAGAAAGCGAAAAAATACTATGACGACGCCATAGACCAGATTACAAAGACCGACCGCCGCACGTTTGATGCCAAAACGGGGTTGTGGAAACATGCCTGGGACGAGACACATCAGATGTTCTGGGCCGACAAAGAAACAGGTCTGTCGAAACACACCTGGGCACGCGCTTTGGGCTGGTATGTGATGGCAATGGTGGAAGTATTAGACGCGCTGCCTCAGGATTATGCCCGCCGTGGCGAGGTCATCGACTTGTTCCGCAGAGCAATGACAGCCGTTGTGAAATATCAGGATAAAGAGAGCGGCGTGTGGTATGATGTTTTGGACGTGAATGACCCGCGCAACTATTTGGAATCGACCGCCTCGTCGATGTTCACATATTGTCTTTTAAAAGGTGCCCGTCTTGGGTATCTGGATGAGAGCTTCAAGAAAGCAGGCATCAAGGCATACGAAGGCATCATCAAGCATTTCATCCGGGTAGATGCAGACAAGACCATCTCGCTGACCAACTGTTGCTCTGTATCAGGCTTAGGTCCTGAAAGTAACCCAAAAAGAGACGGATCGTTCGAGTATTACATGAGCGAGCCTATACGCGATAATGACCCGAAAGGCATCGGCCCATTTATCTGGTCATCTTTGGAAATGGAACGCTTGGGTTATACCACGGCCGGACAAGAGAAAGAATATGACGCATCAGGCGACTTTCAAGGGTAAGGGTCTCTACATTATTGAAGATCATGTCTGTTTAAGAACCATATCACCTCCGACGATAAGGGAATCTTTCCTAAGGAGAAACAAAGAAAAATCTTGACATAAAAGAATTAAGAATTGAAATACAAAATAAGGAAATGAAGAAATTATTATTGTTATTTGCTATATTTGCGACGAGTTGTGTTGTGATGGCACAGGAGTCTGCTCCGGCATTTCCCGGTGCAGAGGGTCACGGACGCTTTGTGACAGGCGGTCGTGGCGGTAAGGTAGTCCATGTGACCAACCTGAATGACTCCGGTACCGGATCATTCCGCGCCGCCGTAAGTGGCAGTGCGAAGAAAATCGTAGTTTTTGATGTGGCCGGCGTAATCGCCTTGAAGAGCGATTTGAATATCGGCGCGAACACCACCATCGAGGGGCAGACCGCCCCCTACCCAGGCATCACCATCCGCTACTATACGGTACGCCCGGGCGCAAACAACATCGTCCGATTCGTCCGTTTCCGTCGCGGACAGGAGAAAGACGTGAATGACGGTGCCGATGCTATGTGGCAGCGTAACGTGACAGGTTTAATCATCGACCACTGTTCGTTCTCTTGGTCGATTGACGAGGTGGCATCGTTTTATGACAACAACAATTTCACCATGCAATGGTGCTCGCTGGGCGAGAGCCTCAACAACGCCGGCCACAGCAAATCTGCACATGGCTACGGTGGCATCTGGGGTGGAAAACTGGCCTCATTCCACCATAACATTATCGTTCACGTGAACAACCGTTCTCCCCGTTTTTGCGGTGCCCGTTACGATTGGGCTGGTTACAAGAGCAACAGCCGATACAATGAATTTAATTGGGAAAATGCCGTTCAGGCTGAAAACGTGGATTACCGCAACTGTGTGGTTTATAATTGCGGCAACGGTTGCTATGGAGGTCCCGGCGGCGGCCAAATCAATTTTGTGAACAACTATTACAAATCCGGTCCGGGCGCCAACACCACCCGCCTTACCACCATCAGTGTGGGCAACAGCGGCAACTCTGCGGACAACAGAAAGTATTGGGGATTGTCAAGCCGATACTATCTTAACGGCAATCAGTTGAATGATGACACAGGGGCTGGTTGGAACAAAGTGACCTATGATGACGGCACGTACGAAATCGATGGTGAGAAATATGTGGCAGACCCCAACCATTACTATGGAAGCGGTGTGACCTATAAGCAGAACAGCAGCGGCACAGACTGTGTCCGCATCAAGATGGACGAGCCCGTTGACGCCGGCATGGTGACTACCCACAGCGCAGCAAACGCATACGACAAAGTGCTTGACTACGCCGGAGCCTCGATGTATCGCGATGAAGTTGACGCCCGCTATGCTGAAGAGACCCGTAACGGAACCTGCACCTACAAAGGTTCCGTGACCAAGAAATGGGGTCGCATCGACTTGGTGTCAGACGTTGATGGATATACTGAGGCAAACTTCGGCACAGGCACTATCCCCGCGGGATTTGACACCGACAATGACGGAATGCCCGACGTATGGGAGACCGCTAACGGCCTGAATCCAGACAGCAATGATGCTAACGGTTACGATCTTGACCCGAAAGGATGGTACACGAATATAGAGGTATATTGCAATTCCTTGGTAGAAGACTTGGTGAAATTGCAGAATGAAGACTCGGAGAGCACTTTTGAAGAGTACTTCCCCACTACCACCCGTGTAGATGGCGTACCCTATTATGACCCGGAGCAGAAGCAAGAAGACCCGACCGGCGAGAAAGATGATGTCACATATACCATTGCCCAGAGCACATACCAGAGCGACATCACTAAAACGGAATGGAGTTTTGCAAATGGCATCACCGTAAGCAACAGCAAAGACAAAGCATACGCTGCCGGATTCGAGGACGGTATCAAGTACAGTGCAGGTGTGCAATACACCGTCAAACTGCCGACAGGTGTGACTATCAACAAGGTGAAGTTCAAGGGTTATGACAATTATGCAGACGTGGATGCCTATCTGAGTGAGTTGAACGGAACTACTTTCGGCGAGACACAATACGTGTTCCCACAGAAAGACGGCACCACCTACTTCGTGACCGAGCACACCGTAGAGACCAACGCCACCGGCACACTGACCTTTACGCCAGCCGGCAAGCAGACAGTGTGGGTAATAACGCTGTACGGCACAAAATTGACCGGCATCGAAGACACCTTTGCAGACGCGGAGACTGTAAGTGTGAAGTATTATCTTGTGTCGGGAATGGAAGTGACGAACCCCTCACAGGCGAAAGGCATGCTGATACGCGTAGAACGTCTGTCAAACGGAAAGACGAAGACCACAAAAATTTTCAGATAGTATTAGAATTGAAAAAGGAGTTGAGGAGTGAAGGGGTGAAGACAATGGCACACCAACCCTTACGAAATGGAGGGGAAAAGAACACTAAATGAAGATTTGAAACAAACAGGTTACTAAAAACAAGAGGGCGTGTCTCGACGACATGCCCTCTTTCTGATAATGATAATTGATAATAATATAAAAATATGAATTTATCTTAGTTCATGATTATTCATAATATTCGATGGTGCGGGTCTGCTCCATGTCCTGACCCATCATGGAAGTCTTGCGGCTGATCCAGTTTCCTTTATCGTCGAATTTATAATCGGTGTAAGGAGTTTCCATCTCTTGTCCGCCGAAGTCCATCACTTGCTTTACGAGCACACCTTTTTCGTCATAGACATTGGAATTCTTCATTGCACCCATAGAGGTTTCCATTGACTGGCTTGTCACTTTACCGTTCTCCCAAGTGTATTTGATGGTAATTTCCATGCCCTGTGCTTCCATCTTTGCAGACTGCATGTATCCGTCAGCATCATAAACGACATCTTTCATTCCCTCTTGTTCCATCTTTCCATCTTTTGTGAAGTTGGTTACACGTTCGTGTCCCATCACAGATGATTTAATGCACTTAACGGGGCCAGTGGCTTCATTGGCTTCAACATCGTGGAACTTGGTCTGTGCCTGAATGGCAAACGGCAATGCGAGCAATGCAAGCATCATGATTGTTTTTTTCATAATCTCTGAGTTTTATTGGTTGATAATGTTATAAAGAAATTTCTATGCCAATACTTTTAGCCCGATAATTCCGGGCAATCATATATTAGACGAAGACCGAAACAAAAAGTTTAAAATAATAATAAAAAAGATGACGAATTTGTCGAGTAGTTCGTTGGTATCGCAACACACAAAGAAGAAACGAGGTGGAGCATTATATTTAACGATTTTTTTAACTTATAATGGTTGGATGAATGAAAAGTATTATGTATCTTTGTACCCAAATAGACAAATTTTATTAACTAAAACCTTAAATTTATGAACAAATTTTTACGCATTTCTTTTGTGGCTGCATTATTAGCCGTATTTGGCTACAGCCATGCCACAGACGTGAAATTTGATTTCAGCACGGTTAGCGGCATTGAAGCCTTAGGCATCACGCCGCCAGCAGCCGGAGCAGGAACAGATATCACGAGTGACATTGTTTACCAAGGGGTCACTATTAAAATTGAAGGAGGTTCCACCAACGCCCGTATATGGCAAAGCACTGGAGCCTATGAAGGTTCATATGACTTACGTGCATATTCCGGAGCAACGATTACCATCAGTGCACCTTCTGGAAATAGTGTCAAAGGGCTTGCTTGGGAAAAAGGCCAGAAATGGGACAGCAATCTGGCTGCCAGCAGCGGCACCATAGGTGAAACTTCATGGACTGGTGATGCCAGCAGTGTGACGTTGACCCTTTCAGCCCAGTGCCAATTCAAGACGCTGACCGTCACTTACGGAGAAGGTAGCGGAGAAGGCGGCGGCGGAGAAGTGACTCCTCCAGACCCACAACCCGAAGGCACAGTGTTTGACTTCGACAACAACGCAGACGAGTTGTTCCCCACAATGGCCGGCAAACGCTCGAGCGGCAGCAATGACACGTATGATCCCTCAGGCGAATTCAACGAGACATTGACCTCTACCGCTGTGAACGGTGCAACCGTAACTGTTGAGGCTTCACCAGAAGACGCTGCAACCAGAAACCGTCTGTGGAAGACTTCACCTGTGCTTCGTATGTATAACAGCACACTGACAATCAAAGCAGAGGAGAACATTAAGACCATCACATTTACCGTCAATTGGAACAATAACAAATTAACCTGGAACACAGGCAACACCGCAGACAGCGGCACATTGACTTTGGGTAACCAAGACAATAAGACCGTTACATGGACAGGCGATGCTAAAGAAGTGGTTATCACTATTGCCGCCAACACCCAGATTAAGAAGATTGAACTCGGCTTCGATGAAGTTGTGACTCCTCCAGACCCACAACCCGAAGGCACAGTGTTTGACTTCGACAACAAATCCGACGAATTGTTCCCCTCGATGGCAGGCAAGCGCTCAAGCGGCAGCAATGACAGTTACGTTGCTGACGGAGAGTTCACCGAGACACTGACCTCAACACCCGTGAACGGTGCTACAGTTACCATTGAAGCCTCTCCTGAAGACGCCAAGACCAAAAACCGTCTGTGGGCAACATCTCCCGTTCTCCGTATGCTCTTCCGATCTATGGAGGTTGGTGTGGATATCGGTCCTTTACAAGGAGTGATGCTAACTAACAT
>CAMJAO010000135.1 GCA_946403615.1 uncultured Prevotellaceae bacterium | reverse complement strand
CGAATCATTGGATATTCACAATGGTGATATTATCGGATTGGTAGGAAACAATGGCGCAGGAAAAACCACGCTGTTTCGTCTGATGCTTGATTTGTTGAAGGCTGACGATGGTCATGTCAGTTTTGTCTTCGCAAACGAGACAGAATCCACTGAGGCCATCGACCCTTCTCAAAGTGAGGCATGGAAGGAATTCACAGGTGCCTATATCGATGAAGGTTTCCTGATAGATTTTCTCACAGCTGAGGAATTTTTCACCTTCGTCGGTAAGGTGTGTGGTCTGACTGAGGCTGCCACTTTTGAACGTGTTCACGAATACGATTCGTTGATGAACGGTGAGATATTGGATCAAAAGAAACTGATTCGTGATTACTCTGCTGGAAATAAACAAAAAATCGGTATCATAGCAGCTCTGCTTAATCATCCTCAATTGTTGGTGTTGGACGAACCGTTTAATTTCCTCGACCCGTCGAGTCAAAACATCCTAAAACACACACTGACAGCATATCGGGAGCAGACGGGTGCGACTATTCTGGTGAGCAGCCACAACCTGCAGCACACCATCGACATCAGCAACCGCATCACGTTGATGGAACACGGACACATCATCCGTGATATCGACAACCATGAGGGTGCTGCTCAACAAGAGTTGGAGGCATATTTTAATGTAGAGAGTTAAGCCTCTTTCATTTACACATAAAGCATCAGGGTATGGGTCAAAAATGACTCATACCCTGATGTCTATTTATAATGCCAGAATGCATATCCGCCCAGATCCGGACAATCATCCGGCTGTAATGTTGAACGCCCCGGTCATGTATATGCCCAACTTAAGCGAATAGTCATTGTCGCCAACATCGTTCCAAGGGGCATTATATAAGTTGATCTCTTTTAAAATCATATCATTTTTGTCGAAATATTTCTTGGAGATGATACGATAGGTAAGCAAGGGCTCATCAAACTCATAGAGCACTTCCATTCTAACTGGTTTTCCGTCCACGCGATCGCGTTTTGCCTCTTTCTTGCATGCTTTCTTGTCTTTGTAATCATAACGCACCCATAAAAGATAGTTCTTACCCATGCGATCTACACAGTTGCTGGCATTCAATACCATTGTCTCATTTTCATCGACATTCAGATAGGTCTTGACCTGTGCCGATGCTCCAGTGCTGAATAATAATACCCAGAACAGTGAAAATAGAATCCTTTTCATATGAAATTAATGTTTTAATGATGATAGTTAAAAATACATATAGGGATTTATGCCTTTTTTCAGACACGACTTGTTGATTGCAAAAATAACACATTATTTGGAATAACCAATTACTTTTTTGAAAAAGTTACTTTATCTGACTATAAAAAGGAATAAGTTCTTTTATTCTACCCTTGTTTTTTTGTAACTTTGCAACAAAATAATAATTGTCACATAACCTGATGAAATAACACTTGAATTATTTTTGAAGTTAATCATATGAAAACAATCAGCAAATTATTATTAGGATTTCTATTATCAGGCGGTTTGACTTCGGTTCAGGCTGCAGAGAAGTCTTTTTCCAGTCCTGACGGTCGGTTGACTGTTACGGTCAACGATAATGGTGGGCGTCCCTCTTATCAGGTGTCATGGAATGGAAAAGTGGTCATTACTCCATCGTCATTAGGAGTGAAAATGAATTTTGAAGACCTTACACAAGGCTTGTCTATGACTGCATGCGAGGTGAAGTCTGTGAAAGATGATTATCAGGTGAAAACTGCCAAGCAAATGCATGTGTTGTATGAAGCCAACGAAGCAGTTTGCACATTTGACAAGAATGGCCGCCATGTGTTGGACATCGTGTTCCGTGTCAGCAATAGGGATGTTGCCTATCGTTATCATATCGAAGGAAAAAGGCAAACATTGGTGGGAGTTGTCGAAAAAGAGGAGAGCGCATTTGTCTTCCCGGAAGGTACAACGACATTCCTTTGTCCACAGTCCAAACCCATGGGCGGATTTGCCCGAACATCCCCCAGTTATGAGACGTCATACACGCTTGATGACTCAACCGGGAAAAATGGATGGGGCGAGGGCTATTCTTTCCCTTGTCTGTTCAAAGTGAATGGAAGTGCCAAAGAACAACCTTGTTGGATTCTTGTTTCAGAGACGGGAACAGATGGCAATTACGTAGGCTGTCGGTTGCTCAACAATGGCGGAAACAATTATGGTGTCGGTTTCCCGCAAGCGGGAGAAATGAACGGACTGGGCTCAACCACTCCGGCCGTTGCGCTGCCATTCGACACGCCTTGGCGTACGATTACCGTCGGCACACTTGCCAATATCGTGGAATCGACTGTGTCGACAGACCTGGTGAAGCAGAAATACGAGCCCTCACGTGATTACACATACGGAAAAGGATCGTGGTCGTGGATTATCGGCATGGACCCAAGTTGTAATTTTGATGAACAGAAACGTTATATTGACTTTTCAGCCGCCATGGGCTGGCGTTCCGTGCTTGTGGATGCGCTGTGGGATGTGCAGATCGGTTATGAGAAAATAGCTGAATTGGCTCGTTATGGTAAAGAACGTGGAGTAGGGCTCTTCCTTTGGTATAACTCCAACGGTGCATGGAATGATGCGCCCCAATCACCAAAAGGAAAAATGGATAAATCTGGAGTAAGACGAAAGGAGATGGCTTGGATGCAACAACAAGGTATTCTTGGCATCAAGGTCGATTTCTTTGGAGGTGACAAACAGCAGATGATGCAACTCTATGAGGATATTCTTACAGACGCGAATGATTTCGGATTACAAGTCATTTTCCACGGATGCACATTGCCAAGAGGCTGGGATAGGATGTATCCCAACTATGTTGCTTCAGAGGCTGTGCTGGCAAGTGAGAACCTTCACTTTGGACAGGGCGCATGTGACGCCGAAGCACAAAATGCTGCTACTCATCCGTTTATAAGAAATGCGGTGGCTCCTATGGATTTCGGTGGCTCTACACTGAATAAACATTATAATTCAGATAATCAACACGGAACAATACGTAAAACCAGTGATGTCTTCGCATTGGCTACAGCCGTGCTCTTCCAAAGCAGTGTGCAACATTTCGCCATGGCGCCCAACAATATACAAGATGCTCCAGAATGGGCTGTACAGTTTATGAAAGATGTGCCTACCGTGTGGGATGAGATCCGTTTTATCGACGGATACCCCGGAAAATATATCATCATGGCTCGTCGTGCCGGAAAGAAATGGTTTGTCGTAGGTGTGAATGCTGATAGCCAGACATTAAAAACAACTATCACCTTGCCCATGATTGCCAAAGGAACAAACATTTCGCTATATACGGATGATGACAAGTTGAACGGGAGTTTGACCACTCAGAAAATCAAAAATGCAAAGAGTCAGAAAATCTCTGTCAGCATTCCTGAAAACGGTGGTCTTGTCATTGTCGGTGATGCCGAATGACGTTCATGATACATTTTTTCAATATTATAACAATTGCGTCATCTGATAGGATGGCGCAATTCGTTATTTATAGTGAATAGCGGGATTCAACGGCTTCTCAACTCCTGAATTCTTCGCTTTGCTTCACGTGATCCGGGATGAAGTTCTAATGCTTTCTGATAGTTGGCTATCGCAGCATCTTTCATGTTTTCACGTTCGCATTCTTTACCCATCACCACATATTCCGCTGACAGCTTTTTCAGATATCTCTCTTTCTTCTTGAACTCTGCAGCTAATGCCTCTTTTTCGCGACGTAATTGGTTAATGATATCCAATTTCTTGCGGATATATCGTTTAATCACGGGATTTTCAATGTCATATCGCTGATGAATGGCAATGAAGAAATGGTCTAAAAAAGATTGCATATCACCCGCGTCGAAGGCTTCTACGGCTTCGAGGTATTCTTTGTCTGCAACTGATGATGACATGGCTCGTTGATAAATCTGATGGTTGTTGTAGGTGCTGGCAAATCTTATCACCTCATGACGGATAAAGATGTCACTTCGGCGGATAGGGGCTTTAAGGCTGATACCGTCAAGTGAGGTGCAACGTGAAAATGCCACGTAAGTTTGTCCCCCGGCGAATACTCCACCGCTGAAATCGATATTCACTTGTCGGAAAGTGAGACCTTGGCTTTTATGTACTGTGATGGCCCACGCCAGACGGATGGGAAATTGTGTGAAAGTGCCGATTTCTTCTTCTTCAATTTTTTGTTCTTTCGTGTTGAACGTGTAACGCATGTTGCTCCAGCGCTCACGATAAACGTCCAACTCGTCGCCATCTTCGGTGATGATATAGAGTTGCTCTTCACCTTCATCATTCATTGCGATACCAGATATGATGCCAAGTGTGCCGTTTACCCATCGGTGGTCTTTGTCATTTTTCACAAAAATGATTTGCGCACCGGGTTTGATATCAAGTTCGATTGTGGTGGGCAAATTTTGAGAAGGATAATCACCGGTGATCTCACCTGTCAGCCTGACAGCATCACCAGGTAATTGGTTAAGATGTTGCTCATTGATGAAATCTACCGTGTCACGTCGGGCGGAGAGTGTGATGGCCAACTGATTTTCTTCCAGGGGTAGATCTGCACCAACACGACTGTTGAGCATGGCTAATTCGCGGTCGCTTACCTGATTGGTGCGGATGTTATCTAAAATTTTGATAAAAGAAGCGTCGCTTTGCCTATAGACCTTTTTCAACTCGATGCTGACCAATTCGAAACGGCGGAATACCAATGCGTCGAAGAAATATGCAGATGGATAAAATGGGGTAAGCAGTTGACGGTCTTCTTCTCTGACAACGGGTTCCAACTGGAAAATGTCACCTACGAGCAACAATTGTTTGCCGCCAAACGGAACACGCATGTTGCGTGAATAAATACGGAGCACTTTATCCACAAAATCAATGATGTCGGCTCTTACCATACTGATCTCATCAATGATAATCAGTTCCAGTTCTTGGATAATTTTCCTTTTTTCTCCATTATATTTTAGCGTCTCTTTGATGTGTTTGGGAGAGTATTTCACATCGTTAGGTACCAAAGGATGAAAAGGTATCTTGAAGAAACTGTGAAGGGTAACCCCGCCGGCATTGATGGCCGCAATGCCAGTCGGTGCCAATACCACATGTTTTTTCTTCGTGGTTTGACAGATATATCTGAGAAATGTTGATTTTCCACTGCCGGCTTTGCCTGTCAGAAACAATGAGCGGTTAGTATGTTCCAGTAGGTCCAGCGCACGTTGCATCTCAACGTTATTCAGGTCGATATGCTCTATGGAGGATGTCATTGTCTCAATAGTTGAAATGGATTTCGTCTTCAGGTTCAGTTCTTTCAGGGACGGTGCTGTAATGGTCATATTCGTCGCTCTCGTCATCGTAAGGATGCTGAGGCTGTTCTATCGGATTACCGAATTCATCCACTACAGGTTCACCGTAATAACCGTCCATGTCATCGTCATAATAAAAACCGAGTGTGTCAACAGGTACATCAATATGGGGGGCATAGTGTTGCGAACAGTCATAGTCGCTGATGTTCACATCTTCACCGTTAGGTACAGCAAAACGGCAACGGTATTTGGCGTATTTCTTATCGTTGAGTACTGATTGAAGGAATCGACCGCATATTGGCAATGCTGTACGTGCGCCTTGGCCCAATGCACCTGTACGGAAATGGATACTGCGGTATTCGCCTCCAACCCATGCACCTACTACAAGACGAGGTGTTACCCCCATAAACCACCCGTCGGAATTGTTGTTTGTCGTGCCGGTCTTTCCTCCGATGTCGGTGTCGAAATAACTGCCTACATAATTGTTTAGCGACCGTGAAGTTCCAGCTTCTACCCCGTACATCAACATTCGTTGCATCATATAAGCTGTTTTGAAGGGTAGGGCACGGGGCTGTTCCTTATCTTCGATATTGTATATTTCGTTGCCGTCACGGTCTTCTATACGCGTTACCAATATGGGCTTGGGACGTTTGCCGCCATTGGCGATGGTGCAATAGGCGCTGACTAATTCATAGAGGGTCACGTCGCTTGCGCCCAAAGCGGTGGAGGGATGTTCTGATAGTTTTGAACTGACGCCCATATCATGTGCAGTACGGATAATATGACGAAGTCCCACTTCTGTACTTAGCCTTACAGCGATGGAGTTGAGGCTCTTGGCAAACGCCATCATCAGTGTAATAGAATCGCCTGAGAAAGAACCGCTGGCATTGGTCGGTTTCCAGTCAACCACTTCGTTGTTCTTATAATATACGGGCACGGTGATAGGCTCATCTCTACG
>CAMJAO010000134.1 GCA_946403615.1 uncultured Prevotellaceae bacterium | reverse complement strand
CCGTTAGAAAGGAGTCGTTCATACGCCCTTCTCCTACGGCTGGTTCACTCGGAGGCGTGGCTCGCAAAACCCGCGAGACCATTATTCTCTGCGAGGCGGCTGGATATGACAAGATATTCGTCGAAACCGTTGGAGTGGGGCAGAGCGAGACGGCTTGCCACTCCATGGTCGATTTTTTCCTCCTCATACAATTGGCGGGAACAGGCGACGAGTTGCAGGGCATCAAGCGCGGCATCATGGAAATCAGCGATGGCATTGTCATCAACAAATGCGACGGCAACAATGTGGATAAATGTCACATGGCTGCCACGAATTTCCGCAACGCCCTTCATTTCTTCCCGATGCCTGAAAGCGGGTGGTTGCCCAAGGTCCTTTGTTATAGCGGATTCTATGGCACAGGCATCAAGGAGATTTGGGACATGATCTTCGAGTATATCGATTTTGTCAAGGCCAACGGCTATTTTGACTATCGGCGAAATGAGCAAAGCAAATACTGGATGTACGAAACCATCAACGAACAGTTGAGGCTCAGTTTCTATAACAATCCCGACATCGACAGCCAACTCGCTCAGGCCGAGCAGACCGTATTACAAGGACAAAAAACCTCCTTCGCCGCGGCTCAAGACCTCCTCACCAGATACTTCGAAGGACTCAAAAAATAAGTCGTCCCCAACTCCTCCAATTCCCTTAGAGTAATAACAAAAGAAGTGTAGTAACTACTCCCTCCCCTCGGGGAGGGTCGGGGTGGGGGCTGATGGGGCTCATTGGGGTTCATATTATGAAAGTAGAAATAGATAATGGCAGCGGATTCTGCTTTGGTGTGACTACGGCCATCAAAAAAGCGGAAGAAGAATTGGCAAAGGGCACTACGCTCTATTGCCTCGGAGATATCGTGCACAACGGCATGGAGTGTGAGCGGCTGCGCGACATGGGGCTCATCACCATCAATCACGACGACCTGAGCCGGTTGCATGATGCCAAGGTGCTGCTCAGGGCTCATGGCGAACCCCCTGAGACTTACGAGACGGCCAAGCGCAACAACATTGAAATAATCGACGCCACATGCCCTGTCGTCCTGCAGTTGCAGCGCCGCATCAAACAGCGGTTTACAGAGAATCCCGACGCACAAATCGTTATCTTCGGGAAAAACGGACATGCCGAGGTGCTCGGACTGGTGGGGCAAACGGAGAGCAAAGCCATCGTCGTCGAAAAACTCGATGATGTCAAATGCCTTGATTTCCAGAGAGATATATTCCTTTATAGCCAAACCACAAAATCGCTCGATGAGTTCCGCCGCATTATCATTTATATACAGGAACACATCTCTCCCCAGGCGCAATTCCGTAGTTTTGATACCATCTGCCGACAAGTGGCCAACCGTATGCCCAATATCTCGCAGTTCGCCGCGCGCCATGATCTCGTGCTCTTCGTCAGCGGAAGGAAAAGTTCCAATGGGCGTGTGCTTTACAACGAGTGTCTGCGTGTCAACCCCAACAGCCATCAGATTGAGAGTGCCGCAGAGATTGACCCGTCATGGTTGCAGAATGTCAATACCATCGGCATCTGTGGTGCCACCTCCACCCCCAAATGGCTCATGGAGGAATGTCGCGACGCCCTTGTTGATGTGGGATGAAGCGCTGACGTTCCCTGATAGCGATTATGACTCTTGTTCTTATAATGTTTTTCCATGATATGAAACGCATACTCTTTTTTCTTTTTGCCGCATGGCTGATGGCACAGACCGTCGATGCCCGCATCTATGCCGTGTGCGTGGGACTCTCTGACTATCCCGGTACACGCAATGACCTGACCGTGAGTGCCAACGACGCACGGTCGATGAGTAAACTGTTGAAAGACAATAGTGCAGGCCATGAGGTGAAACTGTTGACGAACCAAAACGCCACGCTCAGCAACGTGCGCAACATGATATATAACACTTTTCTCGCTGCAGGTCCAAACGACGACATCGTGTTCTATTTCAGCGGTCATGGCATCCGTGGCTCGTTCGTGTGCTACAATGGCATGCTCACTTATTCGTCAATTCTCGCTACAATGGGGCGCAGCCGCGCACGCAATAAGGTGATTTATGCCGACGCGTGCTATGCCGGCGACATCCGTCAGAACCGGGGGCGGGCCAATAGCCGCACACCGAAAAATGTGATGTTCTTCCTGTCATCCCGCAGCAACGAACGGTCGCAGGAATGGTACGGCCATCCCAACAGCAAATTCACCGCTTTTCTTCTCGAAGGGTTGCGCGGGGCTGCCGACACCGACAGAAACAGAATTGTCACCGCCATTGAACTCTACACCTATGTGAAAAGCCGTCTCAGTGCCAACTCACGAATACAACACTGTGTGATGTGGGGCAATTTCGAACGCCACATGCCCCTCATGAGATGGAGGTAGGAATACCCTGTCTTTCCTACACACGAAAATCTTTGAGTTAATCAACTACTAAATATACGATTCTTACGAGTAATAATCCTCAATCTTCGCTAAATGCCAATGGTGGGGTTCCCTCTCTTTCGGAAGGGGGGAGGTGCCGTTCCACCTTCCCGGTCATAGGTATGATGTGCGCCGTCTGTAGCGCTACCGTCGAGCGGAAATTGTCTTCGCTCGAGGGCGTCAATGCCGTATCGGTCAGTTTGCCGTCGCGCACGGCGATGGTCGATTATAATCCTGAGATCATCACGCCCGAACAAATGAAAACAGAGTTGTCGGCCATCGGTTACGATATGGTCATCGAGACCGACCGCAGCGCTGAGGCGATAGAGCACCGTAGTCTGGTGCTTTTGCGTCGCAAAGTGATCCTTTCGTGGTTTTTCGCATTGCTCACGATGGCTGTCTCGATGGGATGGATACATATAGGCAACCGTGATGTGTCTAACCAAACGATGTTGATTATTGCATTGGCCAATCTCGTCTATTGCGGTCGGCAGTTCTATGTCAATGCATGGCAGCAGGCCCGTCATCTCTCCGCCGGTATGGACACGTTGGTGGCCATGTCTACTTGTGTGTCTTTCTTGTTCAGTGTGTTCAATACGTTCTTCGGTGAGCAGGTCTGGGGCAGCCGTGGCATCGAGTGGCATACCTATTTCGACGCATCTGTCATGATTATCACTTTTGTGCTTACGGGCCGATTGTTGGAGGAACGGGCGAAGAACAGCACAGCCTTCGCCATCCGCGCACTGATGGGATTGGCTCCGAAGACTGCCCGTGTGGTCAACTTCGATGGAACTGTCGATGAGGTGCCGGTAAGCACATTGGCTCAGGGCGACGTCATAGAAGTGGCTGCAGGGCAAAAAATCCCAGTCGATGGAAAAGTATCCGATCAAAAGCCACAAGCATCAAATCTTAAACCTCTAAATGTAAAGATTGACGAGTCGATGATATCCGGCGAGCCGGCACCTGTGGAGAAACAAGTTGGTGATAAGGTCTTTGCTGGAACGATTGTCAAGGTGGGTACGTTGCGTTTCCGTGCCGAGGCGGTGGGCGAGAAAACCGTCTTGGCCAATATCATCCGCATGGTGCAACAGGCGCAAAACTCCAAAGCACCCGTACAACGGACTGTCGACCGTGTGGCGCTCATTTTCGTGCCTGCGGTGCTCTGCTTGTCGGTGCTCACGTTTGCCGTTTGGCTTATCGTGGGCGGTCAACCCGCTTTACCTCGTGCCATCTTGTCTGCCGTGTCAGTATTGGTCATCGCCTGTCCATGTGCCATGGGGCTGGCCACACCTACAGCACTGATGGTAGGTATCGGCAAGGCGGCACAGCGCAATATCCTCATCAAGGACGCCACCGCCCTCGAACAAATCCGTCGTATTTCCGCCCTCGTCATCGACAAAACCGGCACGTTGACGGAGATTATTGAGAAAGACTCCCCCGCGTCCCCTATCAAAAGGGCTAGGGGCGTAGATAGTGATGAAGATGGTAATCAAAATGTTCAAAGTTCAAAGTTGAATGTTCAAAGTGAAACTCTCAAACCTCATGCCGCCGATGCCATTTCGATGCTTCATGACGCGGGCGTAGAGGTGTATATGATGAGTGGCGACGTGGAGGAACATGCCCGTTATTGGGCAGAACAGGCAGGCATAAGCCATTATCAGAGTCGTGTGATGCCGCAAGACAAGGAAGATCTGGTGCGACGGTTGCAGTCTGAAGGTCATGTCGTGGCGATGGCTGGCGATGGCATCAATGACACGCAGGCTTTGGCCGCCGCAGATGTTAGTATCGCAATGGGGCAGGGCACTGACATCGCAATGGATGTGGCTCAGATGACACTCATGGGCTCAGACCTCCGCCGTATTCCCGAGGCTGTCTCCCTCTCACGGCGCACTGTGAACATGATTCATCAAAACCTGTTCTGGGCGTTCATCTACAATGTCATCTGCATACCCTTGGCTGCTGGCGTGCTTCATATCTTTGGCGTTGATTTCCAAATTACCCCCATGTGGGCCAGTGCGCTCATGGCGTTCTCAAGCGTCAGTGTCGTACTCAACAGCCTCAGATTGAAATTTTCTTCTTGATGTATTTCATGACATCCAGAATGTTGCTTGTTGTAAAGTCATGCACCGCGTATTATTTCTTATACAAGTGTATGCCATCGACCGTGCATACGTCGATAAAGACGAACTGAAACAAATCCGAAAAGAGAACAAAATCAAGACTTCGTATGCCAACATTCGACAGTTTGAGCGCGAGCATATGATTCCCGAGATGGAGCCTGCTGAGCAGAAGAAACTTGACGAACTATGGAAGGTTGATTCCGACGATTGAAAATTGAAGTTTTGGATTATGATTACTCGGAGTATTCAGATTATTATTCTGATTACTCCGAGTTTTCTGATATGTCAGCCCCGATTGATAACTCTGAGATATCCCTTAACCCTCATTGCCAGATGAATGTCTAAACTCCCATACTCTTAAATTACCCGATCAAGTTTCCCCCTCCTGGGAGGGGGGTAGGGGGAGGCACCCACTTCACTTTCTCTTATACTCAAACCGCTCCACAGGATTGTGGAATCGGGTGGGGTTATCGTAGTTGACGGCCTCGACTGATACCTGCATCCAGAACGAGGGCGAGAAATTATAGCGAACGGCGGCTCCGATACGGTCGCCAATGTCGCTGATGTCATAGAGGGGCAGTGGATAGCGATCGCCTCTGACTAGTGATTTCTGCGCATAGATATAGGCTTCCCAATGCTCGTCGAAACGGTAACCGAGCACCGCCGAGATGCCCGCATTCTGATAGGACGAACGCGCCCATGTCAGATTGCTGAAATAACCGCCGATGGCAAGCGACAGACGATTGCTCAACGGTACGGCATACATCATCGAAATGTTTTGCCCGAAACCTGTTCCGTGAGGGGCATTTTTCCCGAAGAATCCGAACACCGACGCACCAAGGCTCACATTCAGACCCTGGTGCAGGTCCCATGCGTGCCAACCGCCCCAATAATACGGCCATCCGCCCAGACGCATCACTTGTCCATGCGAGTTGATCTCGGGCAGATGCAATGCCTCGGCCTCACGATAGCGGGCATACATTTCGTCTGCGGTCAGCGGCTCATAATACGACTGCAGGTCACTCACCACCTCAGTGATGGCTCCACTCTCCTCCATCGCAGCAGGTGCTGACAGGGGAATAGTGTCGTTGATCGCCGTTGTAGTCACTTCTTGTGCGCTGACGGTCATAGAGCCGAATAGGGCCGCGATGTATAGAATCAATCGTTTCATCAGCGGCAAAAATAAAGTTTTTCCCTGATAATGGCAAAGGCTGTTAACGAAGTTTGAGATTTCTGACCGCTCTTTTTGCTATATTTTGCAAAAATACTTACCTTTGCAACATGATTTCAGGCATGTGATGCTGCTTTGACAGGCAAATGCTGCAATCATGATAGTATTCCATTATACTTTTTAGAAAAACCTCAGTTTTTATGGGATTCTTTAAATCATTTTTCGGGCTGGAGGAGAAATCCCCCGAGCAGCAACAACAGGAAGACGAGGCACGCCGTTTCGACGTGCTCAAATACGACGGATTGCGCGCTATGCAGACTCGCCAGATGGACCATGCGCTCAAATGTTTCAAAGCAGCGCTGGAGATACAGGATGACCTCGGTGCCATGGTTCCGGAGCTCCTGCACCAGATGTTCAAAGGCCAGGCGCTTTTCCCCGTCGATGGCGTCCATTTTGTCGGAGTCCTCGAAGACGACGGGGCCCGACGCGGCCCGGACCCGGGCCAGGCGCTCCGAACTCTCGTTTTCCGAGGAGACGGGATAGCGGATGGACCCGTCCGGATATTTGGCGGATTCCGCCGGATCCTCGCTGACGCG
>CAMJAO010000133.1 GCA_946403615.1 uncultured Prevotellaceae bacterium | reverse complement strand
AGAGCATTCCCCGCAACGCCAACCCCATCCGTCTGCACAACCGCTGCAAGATCACGGGCCGTCCGAAGGGTTACATGCGCCAGTTTGGCATCTCACGTATCCAGTTCCGCGAAATGGCTTCTTCTGGTCTCATACCCGGTGTGAAGAAGGCAAGCTGGTAAACACTTCGAGAGAGAGTTTATTATTATTTAATATTGTCGGGGCAGTCCCGATTAATTAAACAATTTTTTATATGACAGATCCAATAGCAGATTATCTGACGAGGCTCAGAAACGCCATCATGGCTCATCACCGTGTGGTGGAGGTTCCCGCCTCAAACTTGAAGAAAGAGATCACCAAGATCCTCTTCGAGAAAGGCTACATCCTCAATTACAAGTTTGTTGAGGACGGCCCTCAGGGCACTATCAAGGTCGCTTTGAAGTACGACCCTGCCACGAAGGCCAACGCCATCAAGAAATTGACAAGAGTGTCTAAACCCGGTCTGAGAAAGTACACCGGTTACAAAGACATGCCGAGAGTTATTAACGGATTAGGTATCGCCATCTTATCTACATCCCAAGGTGTCATGACAGACAAAGAGGCCTCCGAGCTGAAAATCGGCGGTGAGGTGCTCTGCTACGTCTATTAATTCATAGGAGGAAAAAGCAATGTCAAGAATTGGTAAATTGCCCATCGCTATTCCTGCCGGCGTCACCGTAGAGCAGAAAAACGGCGTAGTCACCGTGAAAGGTCCCAAAGGTGAACTCTCACAGAAGGTGGACCCGTCTATCATCATGAAAATGGAAGACGGCAACATCACTTTCGAAATTGACGAGAACAGCCCCGTCAACATCAAACAGAAGCAGGCTTTCCATGGCCTTTATCGCTCGCTCATCAACAATATGGTGGTCGGCGTGAGCCAGGGATTCAAAAAAGAACTCGAACTCGTAGGTGTGGGTTACCGCGTGTCCAACCAGGGCAACATCGTTGAGTTCTCGCTCGGTTATACTCACCCCATCTTCATCGAATTGCCGAAAGAAGTGAAAGTGGAGACCAAGTCTGAGAGAAATCAGAACCCGCAAATCATTCTCGAATCGTGCGACAAACAGTTGCTCGGTCTCATCTGTGCTAAAATCCGCTCTTTCCGTATGCCGGAGCCTTACAAAGGCAAGGGTGTGCTCTTCAAGGGTGAAGTCATTCGCAGGAAGTCTGGTAAGTCAGCTTCAGCCAAGTAACTTTAACATTTTACGACTATGACAACAAAGAAAGTAGAAAGACGGATTAAGATCAAATACAGAATTCGTAAGCGCGTGAACGGCACTGCTGAGCGTCCCCGCATGTCGGTGTTCCGCTCAAACAAGCAGATTTACGTTCAGATTATTAACGATTTGACCGGCAACACACTCGCCGCCGCTTCTTCTCTGGGTATGGAAGCCATGCCTAAGAAAGAGCAGGCTGCAAAAGTGGGTGAGTTGGTGGCTAAAAAGGCTCTCGAGGCTGGCATCGAGCAGGTCGTCTTCGACCGCAACGGCTATCTTTATCATGGCCGCGTGAAGGAACTGGCTGACGCCGCACGTAAGGGAGGACTTAAATTTTAAGCGATTATGGCAACAAACAGAGTTAAAATAAACAGTGACGTTGAGTTAAAAGACCGCCTCGTGGCTATCAACCGTGTCACAAAGGTGACAAAGGGTGGTCGTACATTCACCTTCGCAGCCATCGTGGTTGTCGGCGACGGCAATGGCGTGATTGGCTGGGGCCTCGGTAAGGCAGGTGAAGTGACAGCTGCCATCGCTAAAGGCGTAGAGGCTGCTAAGAAAAACCTCGTGAAAGTGCCTGTCATCAAGGGTACCATTCCTCATGAGAAGGAAGTGGCTTTCGGTGGCGCACGTGTGTTCCTCAAACCCGCTGCTGCTGGTACGGGAATGGTGGCCGGTGGTGCTATGCGCGCCGTGCTCGAGAGCGCCGGTGTGAAAGACGTGCTCGCCAAGTCTAAAGGTTCTTCCAACCCTCACAACCTCGTGAAGGCTACCATTAAGGCCCTCTCAGAGATGCGCGACGCATATACCGTGGCTCAAGAGCGTGGTATCAGTATGGAAAAAGTATTTAGAGGATAAGGAGACTGAATCATGGCAACTATCAAAATCAAACAGATAAAGAGCAAAATCGGTTATCCGAAAGACCAGAAGGAAACTCTGAAGGCTCTCGGCCTCCACAAAATCGGACAGGTCGTCGAGGTGGAAGACAATCCCTCAATGATGGGTATGGTGCGCAAGGTGCGCCATATGGTAACCGTGGTAGAAGATTGATCAAATCATTTAAACTGTAAAGAAATTATGAAATTACATACTTTAAAACCTGCTGAGGGCTCAACTCACTCACGCCGCCGCATCGGTCGCGGACCGGGTTCAGGGCTCGGTGGTACTTCCACACGTGGTCACAAAGGTGCTAAGGCACGTTCGGGCTACAAGAGAAAGATCGGTTTCGAAGGTGGTCAGATGCCGCTGCAGCGCCGTGTACCGAAATCCGGGTTCAAGAACATCAACCACAAGGAGTATTTCGCTGTGAATCTCTCTACACTGCAGAGAATTGCCGAGGCGAAGAACCTCACCAAAATCGGTATCGAGGAACTCGTGGCTGCTGGTCTGACCAACGGCAAAGAACTGGTGAAAATTCTGGGCAAGGGAGAATTGACACTGAAACTTGAGGTGGAGGCTAATGCTTTCTCTAAGACTGCCGAAGAGGCTATCAAGGCAGCAGGTGGTAACACAACTATTATCTAAGTAAATGAAAAAGTTTATTGAGACACTGAAGAACATATGGAAGGTGGAGGATCTGCGTCAGCGTATCCTCATCACCATCCTCTTTATCGCTATTTACCGTTTCGGTTCGTTCGTCACTCTGCCCGGTATCGACCATGCCGGACTGTCGAAGATGACCGAGCAGACAGAGAACGGTCTGATGGCGCTGCTCGACATGTTCTCCGGTGGTGCATTCTCCCATGCGTCAATCTTCGCACTGGGAATCATGCCGTACATCTCGGCATCCATCGTCATGCAGCTGTTGGCTGTGGCAGTGCCGTATTTCCAGAAAATGCAGCGTGAGGGCGAGAGCGGAAGAAAGAAGATCAGCTGGTACACACGTATCCTGACCGTCGCTATCCTCCTGTTCCAGGCTCCCTCGTATCTCATCAACCTGAAGATGCAGTCGGGCGGCGCTCTGGCGGCAGGTATCGATTGGACCACGTTCATGGTTCCCGCTACCATCATCCTCGCCGCAGGCAGTATGTTCATCCTCTGGCTCGGTGAGCGCATCACTGACAAGGGCGTGGGCAACGGTATATCCATCATCATTATGATCGGTATTATCGCTCGTCTGCCCGAGGCCTTCCTCAAGGAGTTCAATGCACGCGTGTCGCACGCCGAAGGCGGTGGTCTCGTGATGTTCATCATCGAGATTCTCGTGCTCTTCGCAGTTGTCTGCGCTGCCATCCTCCTCGTGCAGGCCGTCAGAAAGGTGCCCGTGCAGTACGCACGCCGCGTCCAGGGAAATAAGACCTACGGCGGTGCACGCCAATACATCCCCTTGAAGCTGTTCGCAGCCAACGTGATGCCTATCATCTTCGCTCAGGCGTTGATGTTCATCCCCCTGGCCATCGTGCAGTATTCAGCCGGAGGCAGCACACTCATCAGCAAGTTGATGGACCACACCAGCCTGTTGTATAATATCGTGTTCGCGGTGCTCATCATCGCCTTCACCTATTTCTACACGGCTATCACCCTCAACCCGACACAGATGGCTGAGGACATGAAGCGCAACAACGGATTCATCCCCGGTGTGAAACCCGGAAAACCGACAGCCGACTACATCGACACTATCATGTCGCGTATCACACTGCCCGGGTCGCTCTTCATCGCCTTCATCGCTGTCATGCCCGCCATCGTCTCCCTCTTCAATGTGGAGCAGAGCTTCGCTCAGTTCTTCGGAGGAACGTCATTGCTCATCCTCGTGGGTGTCGTCATCGATACGCTTCAGCAGATACAGAACCATCTGATGATGCGCCACTATGACGGTCTGCTCAAGGCAGGACACACTCGCGGTAACGGCGTGTCGGCTTACTAACTCTTTCTTTTATGAGTATCTATCTCAAAACGGAAGATGAAATCGAGCTAATGCGGCAAGCGAACCGACTCGTCGGTAAAACGCTTGCCGAATTGGCCAAACATATCCAACCGGGGGTGAACACGTTGCAACTCGACGCTATTGCCGAGGAGTTCATACGCGACCACGGGGCAGTGCCTACATTCAAGAACTTCCCCAACCCCTACGGGAAGCCGTTTCCGGCATCCATCTGCACTTCGGTCAACGATGTGGTGGTGCACGGCATCCCTTCGGCTCAGACGGTGCTACGCGAGGGCGACATCATCTCCATCGACTGCGGCACGCTGCTTAACGGCTACAACGGCGACTCAGCCTACACGTTCTGCGTGGGAGAGGTGAGCGACGAGGTGCGTGAGTTGCTCCGCGTCACAAAGGAATCGCTCTACAAAGGCATAGACAATGCCCGCGCTGGTAAGCATCTGGGCGATATCGGCGCCGCCGTGCAAGACTATTGCGAGAGCCATGGCTACGGAGTGGTGCGCGAACTGACCGGACACGGTATAGGCCGCGAGATGCACGAAGAACCGCAGGTGCCCAACTACGGGCGGGCGGGTAACGGCAAAATGCTTAAAGCCGGCATGTGCATCGCCATCGAGCCCATGATCACTATGGGCGACAAGGCCGTCTATCTCGACGATGACCGGTGGAGCATACGCACCCGCGACGGAAAACCGGCGGCTCATTTCGAGCACACCTTGGCCGTGCGACGCGGCGAGGCCGAGATTTTATCAACGTTTGAGGAAATAGAAAATCTAAAGAATTAATACAGAGTTATGGCAAAACAATCCGCTATTGAAGTGGACGGGACGATCATCGAGGCGTTGTCAAACGCTATGTTCCGTGTGGAATTGGAAAACGAGGTGCAAATCACCGCGCACATCTCAGGGAAAATGAGAATGCACTACATCAAAATCTTACCCGGCGACAAAGTCAAGGTGGAAATGAGCCCCTATGACCTGACCAAGGGAAGAATCGTTTTCAGATACAAATAAACTATTGAAAATAATATGAAGACAAGAGCATCTGTAAAACCGCGTACCCCGGAATGCAAACTCGTGCGCCGCAAGGGACGCCTGTATGTGATTAACAAGAAAAACCCCAAGTATAAACTGCGTCAGGGTTAAGTATCTAAACAAAACTTTTTATTTTATTTTTTTCAAATCAAATGGCAATAAGAATTGTTGGAGTAGATTTGCCCCAGAATAAGCGTGGCGAAATCGCATTGACTTATATCTACGGTATAGGTCGAAGTAGTTCAGCAAAGATATTGGACAAGGCTGGCGTAAGCCGTGACCTGAAAGTCAACGAATGGACAGATGACCAGGCAGCTAAAATCCGTGAAATTATCGGCGCTGAGTTTAAAGTTGAAGGTGATCTCCGTTCTGAGATTCAGATGAACATCAAGCGGTTGATGGATATCGGCTGCTATCGTGGTGTGCGTCATCGTAACGGTCTTCCCGTGCGCGGCCAGAGTACCAAAAACAATGCCCGTACCCGTAAAGGTAAGAAGAAGACTGTAGCTAACAAGAAAAAGGCCACCAAGTAATTAACAATTCACAATTATCAATTCACAAAACAATTAATTTAGAATTGTCATGGCAAAGAAAACAGTCACTTCTAAGAAAAGAAATGTAAAGGTTGATGCTCTCGGACAGTTGCATGTCCACAGTTCTTTCAACAATATTATCGTGTCTTTGGCCAACAGCGAGGGTCAGGTCATCTCCTGGTCATCAGCAGGTAAGATGGGCTTCCGCGGTTCAAAGAAAAACACTCCTTATGCTGCACAGATGGCTGCCGAGGATTGCGCCAAAGTGGCTTACGACCTCGGTCTGCGCAAAGTAAAGGCATATGTCAAGGGTCCCGGAAACGGACGTGAGTCCGCCATCCGTGCCATCCACGGAGCAGGTATCGAAGTCACCGAGATTATCGACGTCACTCCGCTGCCGCACAACGGCTGCCGCCCCCCGAAGCGTCGCCGCGTGTAATTTTCATTATCAAAAGGTTATAAATTTTCAAGTATTAAAATGACAAAAACGCAGAAGCGGCGCTCCTGCTTCACGTTTTTGAAATTATCAAAGTTATGGCAAGATATATAGGACCGAAATCAAAAATTGCCCGCCGATTTGGTGAACCCATCTTCGGACCGGACAAAGTTTTGTCCAAGAGAAACTTCCCTCCTGGACAGCATGGCAACAACCGTCGCCGCAAGCAGTCGGAG